>DAHVXO010000078.1 GCA_027356675.1 Symbiobacteriaceae bacterium
GGCCCCCGGTGGGGCAGTCCGCTCGCGCAGGGCGTGAGCCGCGGACCCCACAGCCTCTGCTCGGCGAATCTGTGCCGCCCGGGCTTCCTTTTCATCGGTCACCACCACGAGTTCGTAGAGGTCGGCAGGGTACTCCAGGCCCAGCATGTGTTCTACCGTGCGCTCGATCACATCGGCCTCGCTGCGGGCCGGGACCATGATCGAAAACCGTGGCAGGGCTTGGCCGAGCGTGCGGGCACGCTCGGCCAGGCCATCCTGTGTGAGCAGAGGCCGGTGGCGCCAGAAGTGTTTATCAGCATAGCGTTTCCACCAGAACAGACGGAGAAACAGGGTAAAGAACAGGAAGTAGCAGCCGACGGCACCCAGGTAAACGTACTGTGGCGCCGCGAGATGGGCAGTCATGGGACCCCTCCCGGTCATCATAGAGCATGACCGTAGCGTGAGACGATGCGGCCCCGTTTATGCCCCGTATAGGCGGATTTGCCAAGATGCACCCTAAAGCTGGTCCGTTGCGCGCCCAATCAGACGCAATCCGAGGGGTGCTGACCACGTTATGATGCCGGAAGGCCCGATTGTGCTGGTCATCTTGCTGGTGCTGATCGCCTGCGGGTTCGGTGCGGAGGCGCTGCACCGCCTTGGCCTCTCCCCCGGCGGGGCTGTAGTACTCGTACTGGGAATGCTGCTGGGTAGCCTGGTGGACGTGCCGATCGTCCCTGGTCTCGCGATGAACCTGGGCGAGGCACTGGTCCCGCTGGTTGCTGCACTCTACCTGCTGGTCACCGCCGAGAGCTGGGATGAGGCTGTAAGGCCTGCCGTGCTTGCTGCCGGTGTGGGTGGCGCCGTGTGTCTCGTGGGGCGGTGGTTTCCGCCCGGAGTACCTACGGAACTCAACCTCTTCTACCTGGATGCCCAGTACCTGTACGAACTGGTGGCCGGGATCGCCGCAGGTGCCCTGGCCCGCACACCCAGGGCCGCTTTCAGCGCCGCTGCCCTGGGTGTGGTTGGCGCAGACTTTGCGTACTGGGCCGGAGCGTTTGGGCAGTCACCAGACCCGAGCACCATCGGCTACCTTGGCGGAACAGGCTTCCACGGCACCGCCGTGGTGGCCGCGATCATCGCCACAGCCATCGCACACTGGTTCGGCAAAGGCCTCACGGTTGTGCGGGGCGCCGCCGGACTGAGCAGTAGCAGCCGCCGTCCTTGACTGGCCTATGGACTTCCCCCATAATAGATTAGATGAGTACGCCCGCAAGGGCGAAGGGGTGATCCATCCATGGCACGGCTGGCAAAGCCGGTGGTCACAGCCGTCCGCACCGGCAGCCTGGCCGATCAGGTGGGTATCAGGCCGGGGGACAAGCTCGTTGCGATCAACGGGCAGCCTGTTCGCGATGAACTCGATTACCGGTTCCTCTCTGCGGACGAGGAACTGCATCTCACAGTGATCGGACCCGCCGGGACTGCCACGTCCGTCACAGTTGGCAAGGAGCTCGACCAGGACCTGGGCGTCGACTTCGGCGGTAAGGCCACCTTCGACGGCATATACACCTGCCATAATAATTGCGTCTTCTGCTTCGTTCACCAGCAGCCCAGGGGCCTGCGGCCGACCCTGACCCTTATGGATGATGATTTCCGGCTCTCGTACATGCACGGCAACTTCATCACCCTGGTCGGCATCACTGCGGAGCACTGGCAGCGGATCTTTGATCAGAAACTCTCCCCGCTCTACATCTCCGTACATGCGACGGATGACGACTTGCGGGCGACCCTTCTGGGCACCGACCGGGGCCGGGGCATCATGCGGCAGCTGCAGGCGCTGGCGGAGGGCGGCATTCAGTTTCACACCCAGGTGGTCTGTGTCCCCGGACTGAACGATGGCGCCAACCTGGACCGCACCATCAGGGACCTTGTCAGCCTGGGACCCGATGCCCTGCTCTCCATCTCTGTGGTGCCGGTGGGGCTGACCAAGTATCGCAAGGGCCTTCACGACCTGCGCAGCTATACCACCGCAGAGGCTGCCGTCATGATTGAGCAGGCGGAGGCATGGCAGTACAAGCTCCTGCCTGAATGGGGCAGGGTGCTGGTCCACCCTTCGGACGAGTGGTATGTCGTGGCAGGACGCGAAGTGCCGCCAGCCGAGCACTACGGCAACTTCGACCAGTTGGAGAATGGCGTCGGGATGATCCGTCTGTTCCTGGAGCAGATGAAGGAGACCACGCCTCGGCTGCCGGCGTCACTTCCGGCGCACCGCAAGGTCACGGTCGTCACTGGCGTGCTGGGCACCGGTGCGTTGACCCGGGCGGCCGCTTGGCTGAGCGAGCACGTGCAGAACCTGCAGGTCCGCACCTATACGGTGCGCAACGATTTCTACGGCCACTCCGTCACCGTGGCAGGCCTGTTGCTGGCGGCGGATATCGTGGCCCAACTGCGGCAGGCCGGGGACCTTGGGGACCTGGTGGTCCTGCCGGCGGTGGCCTTCCGGGACGCCGACGGCCGCTCACTCGACAACATGACCAGCGACGACATCAGCGTGCTTCTCGGTGGGGTGCCAGTGGCCCTCGCCGGGGCGCCCGCCGAACTGGCTGAGCTGGCCACGGGCGGCCTGCTGGCGCCCGAGCGCAAGCGGCGGCTGAAGTCCCTGCGTTTCCGCCATCATGGCGAGGCCGGCGCTGTCAACCTGCCCAAAGACAGCTTCTACGACCCGCTCGGCCGGTAAAACGCCCGGTCGGCCCCTTATCTGGCTTGGAGGAATGGAACCCATGAAACCGATCGTAGCGATCGTGGGCCGCCCCAACGTGGGCAAGTCCACGCTATTCAACCGCCTGACCCAGAGCCGGCAGGCGATTGTGGAAGACGTCCCCGGCGTGACCCGGGACCGGTTGTATGCGGATTCGGATTGGAACGGCCGCACCTTTACCCTGGTAGACACCGGCGGCATTCAGCTGGACCAGGCGGAGGGCACCATTGACGCACACGTCACCAAGCAGGCTGAGATCGCGATGAAGGAAGCCGATGTGATCGTCTTCGTCTGCGACGTGACGCAAGGCGTTACCGCAGCGGATGAAGAGGTCGCCGAGCGGCTCCACCGGGTGCATAAGCCGGTCATCCTTTGCGTCAACAAGGTCGAGAACCTGCGCCGGGAAGATGAGGCGCACGAATTCTGGCGCCTTGGCCTCCCGGCACTGGTCACCGTCTCCTCAGAGCACGGTATGGGCACGGGTGATTTGCTGGACGCCATCGTCGCGGGCCTGCCCTCCGGGGCGGAGCCCGAAGCGGAGGACGAGGGTCTCATTCGGGTCGCCGTGATCGGCCGGCCCAACGTGGGTAAGTCCTCGCTGGTCAACGCGATCCTGGGTGCGGAACGGGTTATCGTCTCGGATGTGGCCGGCACTACTCGCGATGCCATCGACGTGCTGGTGGAGCGGGGGGAGGACCGCTTCCTCCTCATCGATACGGCCGGCATGCGCCGCCGCGGTAAGATCGATGAGAGTGTGGAGCGCTATAGCGTCATGCGGGCCCTGCGGGCCGTGGAGCGGGCGCATGTAGTCCTGATGGTCATCGATGCGGAGGATGGCGTCACCGACCAGGATCAGAAGATCGCCGGCTACGGCAACGAGAATGGCAAGGCCTGCATCGTGGTCGTGAACAAGTGGGACCTGGTGGAGAAGGACGACCGCACCATGGATATCTACCGCCAGCAGGTGCGCAAGCGGCTCGCCTTCATGGATTACGCCCAGGTCGCCTTCCTCTCGGCCAAGACCCATTCCCGGGTGCCCAAGCTCCTGCCGACCATCAAGCAGGTGGCGGAGGCTCATGCCCGGCGCATCACCACAGGCGAGCTGAACAACCTGATCCGCGATGCCTACGCGCAGAATCCGCCGCCTTCGGACAAGGGCAGGCGGCTCAAGATTTTCTTTGCGACCCAGCCTCACATCAGCCCTCCCGGCTTCGTACTCTTTGTCAACGACCGGGAATTGCTGCACTTCTCGTACCACCGCTACCTCGAGAACCGGCTGCGGGAGACCTACGACTTTGAGGGGACGCCGATTCGCATTTACTTCCGCAACAAGCCCAAGGTGGAACTGTCGGCTCGCCCGGGCGCGGTCAAGCGGGTCCTCAAGACCGGGGTCAAGCAGGTCATTCGGCGGGATCTGCGCAAGCGTACCACCGAGTAAGCACCCGCTGTCGCAAGATTAGAACCTCGTCATAAAACCAGGAATCACAATATCGGTGGCGAATATTCCCCGATGCAAAAGAGTTGGGCTGGACACAAAGGCCGGCCGCGTGTGCAAAAGGGGGAGCGACCAGCCAGTGCTGATAAGGTTTGTGGGCGCCTTGGCCATTGGGTACCTGCTGGGGTCCATCCCGACGGGGTATCTGGTGGGCCGGGTCAGGGGAGTTGATATTCGGCAGTGGGGAAGCGGCGCAACTGGCGGCACCAACGTCCTGCGGACGCTGGGCGTCGGAGCCGCCCTTCTGACCGGAGTTGTGGACATTCTCAAGGGTATGGCGGGCGCTGTCGCCGGTTACGTACTGGGTGGTGACTGGGGGTACGCCCTCGGCGGTTTTTCCGCTCTGGCCGGCCATTCGTACCCAGTCTGGCTGAAGTTCAGGGGCGGCAA
>DAHVXO010000085.1 GCA_027356675.1 Symbiobacteriaceae bacterium
TCAACCGAGGGCCGGGTTTTCTTGACAGGTTAATCGACGGCACCCGCGGTGGACGGCTGTTTGGGAAGCGGATTGCGGAAACCTGGACTTCCTGTTGACCGTGGAAGCCGTCGCAATGAAACGACTATATTTTCACGCCTCAGGGAGGATTCTCGGAACGGCGGCGTGAATAACCGGGATCCATGGGTATCGAGTGGAGAGGAGGACAGCCATGGCACTCTGGTTCATCAAGAACATTATCATTGTACGCTTCGTATACGGGCTGTCGTTTTTCTCACTCGGGCTCGTGGTCAGCATGCAGCACCGGGCCGACAGCCGCTACCGCCTCGCCAAAGGACTGCGCAAACTCGCAGCCTTCGCACTCGTCCACGCCTTCGCCGATTGGGGTCTGGTCTTCATCCCTCTCCAGGCACACCCGGACGACTCACAGGCACTGGCGACCCTCTGGGGCCTCAAGACGATCCTGATCTCCATCTCCTTTGGGCTGCTTTTGGACTTCGGCGTTGGACTTCTGGCAACCCGGCACCGTGCCCAGCCGCACCCGGTCACACGATGGATCGCACCGCTAATCACGGGCGCCTGGCTGGTGGCCTTCTTTCTCTATCCGCTGATCAGGGAGGATGCCGGGCTCTCGCAGTGGTACTTTATCTCCGAGATCTGGTCCCGCTACATGCTCGGCCTGCCCGCAGGGATGGTCGCCGCCATCGCCCTGGCCGACCAGGCCGATGACCTGCGCAAGGACCGCCTGCACGCCTATGTGCGGAGCCTCTACTTGAGTGCGGCCTTTTTTATGGTCTACGGACTGACCTCCGGGCTGGTCGTCCCCAAGCATGGCTTCTGGCCCGCCTCGATCATCAACACCGAGGCGTTTCTGCAGTTCACGAATATCCCCATCGAGATCTTTCGCACGGCCGCTGTGATCGGTTGCGCCTTTTTCACCGCCCGTGTACTGGGAATATTTAACATTGAGACTGCCCACCGCATCTACCGCTTGGAAGAGGAACGCGCCATCCTGCGGGAACGGGAGCGCATCGCCCGGGACCTGCACGACGGCATCCTCCAGACGCTCTACGGCGTGGGTCTCGGGCTCAGGGAGGTGGAGGGTCGCCTGGAGCATGAAGACCGGAACCTTGGGATCGTCCTTTCCGGCCTGACCCACGAACTGGGCGGAGCCATCGTCGACCTGCGGCGGGCCATTACGAATCTGCGCGATGATGCCTTGCCCCTCCAGGCACTGGTGCCGGCGGCAAGCGAGTGCGTGAACCAGGTTTGCCGCCTGTCGCACCTCTCCGTTACGCTCGATGTGGAAGGCTTCGACGATGGCCTGCCGGGTCCGTTGCACGTGCCCGCCAGCTTTCGCGACCATGTCCTCGCCCTGCTCCGTGAGGGCCTTTCCAACGTGGCCCGCCACGCTGAATGCGAACGCGCCGACGTCATGCTTGCGTTTCAGGATGACACGGTCATCCTGCGCATCATCGATGAGGGAATCGGCTTTGACCCGTCTGCCTCACTCCCACCCGACGACCGGCGGGACGAGGCCCATCATGGTCTCAGGAACCTGGCCTCCCGAACCAAGCAGTTGGGCGGCACCGTCCGGATCGACAGCGCTCCCGGCAAGGGTACCCGCCTGCTGTTCCACATCCCGGTCCCCTTCGAAAGCGACGGGCCAATCGCCGTCGAGGAGGTGTGACGATGGCAGAGAACAGCCCGGTCAAGCGCGTGCTGGTGGTCGATGACCATGGCGTTGTGCGCCATGGTCTGGTTGCCTTGCTCTCTAAGCATACGGATATCGAGGTGGTGGGTCAGGCGGCCGATGGCGAAGAGGCCGTTGCGAAGGCCGCCGAACTGCATCCCGATGTCGTGGTGCTGGATGTGCGGATGCCCGGCATGGGTGGCATTCCTGCCTGCCGGCTCATTCATGAGGTCTCGCCGGAGTCCAAGTGCGTCTTCCTCACCTCCTTTCCGGATGAGGAGGCGCTGGTCGGGGCCCTGCTTGCGGGCGCCAAAGGGTATATCCTCAAGAACCTGGCGGATGCGAGTCTGGTGGAGGCGGTGCGGGCCGTCGCCCGGGGCGAGTCGGCTCTGGATCCATCGCTGGGCGCCTCGGTGGCGGCCGGGATGCGCGCACTGGCGAGTGGGGCGCTCAAGGTCACCCAGACCGGCGTGGTAGCGGCAGCGGAGCCCAAAGCGACATCCCCGCCGCCGGCATCAGCGCATCCCCAAGCTCCCAATAGCACGGCGAGCTCTGCTTTGAGCGACGTCGAGCTCAACATCCTCCGGCTGATCGCTGAGGGTAAGACGAACCGGGAGATCGCCGAGCAGACGTATTTCACCGAAAAGACCATTCGCAACTACGTGAGCGCCGTGCTGGCCAAGCTGAAGCTGCGGAACCGGGCGGAGGCAGCGGCCTACGCCGTACGCCACAACCTTCTGCGGGGTGAGTGATAACTGTCTCCCGGAAGGGTGCTTCCGGGGGATCGTTGTCATCTCCGCCGACATGTTTAAGGCCGGATAAATCAATGCTGCACAAGCCCCCGGGCGGACACAGGCCAGCCCGGGGCTTTCGCGGTACGCCAGCTCATGAGAAACGGCGAGGGCTCAAGGCCCCCGCCGTCGCCGTAAACCGCTACTTCACCAGGTCACCCAGGAGTCCATCCAGCTGCTTGATCTGCTCGCCCAGGGCCTTCTTGTCCAGCGGGCTGACCTTCACACCGGCCTGGATGGCGCCCAAAGGCTTCTCGACCTTCTCGTAGGCATCCTTGTCCTTGGCCTTTACGGCGTCTTCGAACTTCGACCAGGCCTCTTCAAGCTCGCCGCCACCACTCTTCGCCTTGGCCTCGTCCCCGGCCTCCACGGCCTTTTGCACGTCTGCCAAAACTGTCCTCATCTTCTGGGCCCCACCCTTGATGTCGCCGTCGGACTTGGCGCTGCAGCCTGTGAGGGCCAAGACCAGTGTGGCAGCCAGGAACACGGTCGCAATCCGCTTCATGAGTAGCTCTCCTCGCACTGCTATGGTTGAAAGGCGATTACCCTTGCTGGGCCATCTGTGATTTGAGCCTGCGGCTCCTTCGCAGGTTCCACACCGCCATCGCACCGGCTGCTATCAGTAGCAGCACCTGCGGCAGCGTGCTCTCCCAGTTGGGGTAGATCGACAGGAAGTCGACGTTGGGCAGGTACGGGGCCACTGTAGCCGGCAGGACACCTGCCATCTGGAGACCGTGGATGCCGTTGCCGGTAAACTTAAAGCCCAGGTAGAAGACCATGATGCTGGAGACCTGGAAGAACGGGCGCACCGGAATCCGCCCGCCGACCTTCAGGATCACGAGGGCCACCACAGTGAGCACGCCGAGTCCGATGCCCAGGCCAGCAACCAGATCCTGCACGGAGATCGAGGAGGCCATGCCCACGAAGAACAGGACCGTCTCCGTCCCTTCACGCAGGACGGCGAGGAAGGAGAGCGCGGCCAGAGAGATCAGGTTGCCCTTGGCCAGAGCGGTCGTGCTCTGTTCATGGATGTACCGCTGCCACTCGGTTACGTGGGACTTGCTGTGCAGCCAGTAACTGACCCAGATCAGCATGGCAGCGCCGAAGAGCCCCGTCCAGCCGGCGATCAGGAAGTTGTTGGTGCCAAAGGCGCCGGTGCCGAAAAGCAGCTTGACTGCCACAGCCAGGCCTGCGCTCAGCAGCAACCCACCGGTTACGCCGCCCCAGACCCAGATCGTCTTGTCCTTGTGCCCGGCCTTGCCGAGAACCGCCAGCAGGGCGACGATCACCAGCAGGGCCTCCAGCCCTTCCCGCAGCAGGATCGTTGCAGCGTCGAACATCGAATAGCTGTTCTTGGCGGCTACAGGGGCCAGGTACCCCCGCATATTGGTAATAATCGTCTGCGCCCGGCCCAGGTCAGGCGTTGTCGCTGAGAGTAAGGCATAGGCGTCAACCATGTCCCGCTCGGCATTGGCGTAAATCTTGGCGGACTGCGTGAGGACCACGCCCTCGACATCGAGCCAGGACTTGCGGAACTGGTCCATGGCCTTGGCGGCACCCGGGGCATCCCCCGCTGCAATGCGCTCCTTGGCCCTGTCCAGCAGGGAGAGCAGGGCCGTGACGTTCCCGCCCACCGGCGCCTTTCCCCCGTCCGCCGCATAACCGCCCGCCACAAACTTCTGGTTCGCCGCGTTCAGCAGATCGAGCGCTGCTGCTAGCTTGGCACCGTCGGGCTGGCTGCTGACCAGGAGAAACTGCACGGCTGCCATCTCGTCCTCGATGGACTTGTAGGCGGTCCGAGACTGGGCCTTGATACCGTCCTCGATTTCAAGCCAGCGCTGGCGAAATTGCTCGAACCCGGCCTGGGCGCCCGCGATGTCCCCCTGCTTTGCTTGTGCAGCCGCCTTGGTCACCAGGCTGGCAGCAGCGGTGAGATCGGTAGTTGCACTTGCCAGGGCGCCAGTCGCAGTGCCCAGCAGCAGCAGTGCGGCGATGAGGTATGACATCAGGCGAAGTCTCATGATCGGTTCCTCCATTGCCCTGCCGGTCTTCAGAAGCCAGGGTCACGCCAGCCATGCGTGACGTTTTCCCTCTTCTGCGATTGTGAATGATAATCGCTATCAATGCAAGCGGGAACTACTGTTCGTGATGCTTTTCTCAACCGTTTGCACTAGATACTTTATGTCATGGTACCATAAGCGCTGCGTCGAAGCGCCGGACAACGGATCTTGCCCGGCGCCCTTCCCGTCTACTTGAGCTCGCCTCGCTGCCATTTCTTCACGATCTCCACCACGAACGTCCGATCCGTAAGTACACCGGCTGCGGTTATGTGGGTCTCCAAGTCCTTGATCTTGGTCTCTACCGGCGTGGACGGATCGAGTTCTAACGCCCGGTATAGGACCTCCGGTGGCACGCCCCAGATGCTGACCACATCCTGCAGCGGTCGCCAACCCTTGATCTCCTCCGGGTCCACCCACCCGTTCGCAGCCGCCTGGGGTTTCTCCGCCACAGCAGATGAGACCCAATCCCCGGTCAGCATGGAAATTCCGATCACGCCGCCGAAGATCGCGGCAGCTGTTAGACCGTATGCCCAACCCTTGAAAGACCTGGCCTTCTGCCACCAACCGGCCTTCAACTCCAGTGCCGCAGGTTTAGGGCAGGCATCCACGCACTCCAGGCAGCGGTTACAGGTGGTATCGGTCACGGTGTTTACGGCTGTGATGTCGATGTCCAGGGGGCACCTGCGGGAGCAGAGATTGCAGGCGGTGCAACTGGTCTCGCTGCGGCGCAGCTTCACGGGCGTCCACTTGTTGGCGATGCCCACCACGGCTCCCAGCGGGCAAGCGTACCGGCACCAGGCCCGCTCCACCAGGAGGCCGCCCACTACCACCAGGCCCAGTACGATCAGCCCACCGATGGCGATCTCGGCGCTGCCAACGTCCCATGCAGCCTTCCAGGGACAGTAATCGCCGAAGATGAACTCACCGGCGCTATAGGTGGCAAGTAGGACCAGGGCAAGGACAATGTACCGCCCGTTTCGGAGGAGGCTGTCGACCTTGCGCGGGATGGTGATCTTCCACGGAATCAATCGGGTGCGAAGCCTGTAGATGTACTCCTGGGCCGTGCCGAACGGACAGATCCACCCACAAAAAGCGGAGCCCATGAGCAGGACCAGCACCAACACGGCCACCAGCAGGACGAGATCGGATAGATGGAGGTGTTTGAGGGTTGTGCCAGTCTGTATCCAAGTCCAGAGCGTCTCCAGTCCCCCGAATGGGCTGAGGGCGTCGACCGAGGGAGCCTGGTTGGCGGGTCCGGCGAGGCCTGCGGCTTCGCCGAACCGGTGGCGGATGATGCTGTATGCGGTCAGGAGCAGGAATAGGACTTGGACGCCGAGGCGGGCCCAGTGGCCCCTGGTCCAGTTTTTGTTTCGCTTGGTTGGGGTGATAAGAGCGGGAACAGAGGGTCTGGTCGGCATGATGGGAACCCCCTTTCGCATGGCTCCACTCTACTCGCCAAGTTTGGCGCCTTTGTGCCGGAAATGTGCGGCAAGTGTGGTGATTGTCTGGTGAGAACGGGCCTTTCTGTGGGGGGGCAGGCGTCCCGTGGGCTCATGCCGAAATGAGGGGACGAAGAGGGGGGCTGGTCGGAATCGACATCCGTGAACTCATGAAAGCGGCGGCGCCGTTACTGGAGGCCCTCCACGACGGCGTGGCGGTGACCGATACCGACGGTGTTGTGGTCTACGTCAACGACGCCAACACCCGCATCACGGGTCTTAAGGCCCGGGACCTGGTGGGCCGCCTGGTCCGAGAGGTCGTACCAGACTCGCACCTTCTGCAGGCGATCACCTCCGGGCGCCCGCTGATCGGGGTGCGGACCCGGGCCGGGGACCGCGACGTCATCTCCAACATTGTGCCGCTGCGGGACCAAAGGCGGCTAATTGGCGCCATCTCGGTCTTTCGCGACTTGACCGAAATGATGGCACTCACCGCCCAATTGCAGGAGGCGCGCAACACGATCGACCTGCTCCGGACACAACTGAGTGCGGGGCCGGCGATGGCGGGGGTCGTGCAGGGGCGCAACCCGGCGGCCCAGCGGGCGATCACCCTGGCGCTCCGGGCCGCCGGTGTCAACTCGCCCGTGCTGGTGGAGGGGGAGAGCGGGACCGGCAAGGAGGTCATCGCACGTCTCATCCACGCCCGCAGCGACAGGGCCAAGCGCCCGTTCATCGCCTTTAACTGCGCCGCCGTGCCCGGCACCCTGGTCGAGAGCGAACTCTTTGGTTACGACGCAGGGGCTTTCACCGGCGCCCGGCGGGGCGGGCGGGCCGGCCTCATGGAGATGGCTGATGGTGGCACGCTGTTCTTGGACGAAATCGGCGATATGGAGGCCAGCGTGCAGGCCAAGCTGCTCCGGGCGCTTCAGGGCGGCGAGTTCCGCCGGCTGGGGTCGGCTGACGTGCGAAAGGCGGACATCCGGGTCATCTCTGCCACCAATCGCCCTCTGCAGGATTTGGTCGCGGCGCATCAATTCCGAGAGGACCTGTACTACCGGCTCCGGGTGATCCGGATCCCTTTGCCGCCCCTCAGGGAGCGCAGGGAGGACCTGCCTGAGTTCGTGCGCCATGCCCTGCAGCGGGCCTGCTCCCGGCTCGGCCGGCGCGAGCCTGAACTTGAGCCAGCCGCCCTGCGCCGTCTGCTCTCGTATCACTACCCCGGCAACGTGCGGGAGTTGGAGAACATCATGGAGCAGGCGGTCGTCCTGGATGACGACGGTGTGATTGACGAGGCGGACCTGCCCACCGAGGTGGCGCCCCGCATCGAGTTCGGTTCCGACGTGGTTCTGCGCTTCCCCACCGAGTTCCCCGATTGGAACCAGGTCGAGCGGGCAGTGCTGGAGGCCGGGCTACGCCATTTCGACACCAAGGTGGCCCTTGCGGCGCACCTGGGCATGGGACGGGCCACGCTCTATCGGAAGTTGGCCCAATACAGGTTGGACTAAACACCGTCTCATCACGTATCGAAAAGAGACACCGATAGGACCGGTTGATGTCTCTTTTCGATACGTGCGCCAAACGGGCCCCCGCCACAGCGCCCCCCGCAGGGTGGCACAGCTCTTGCGAGGTAAAAGTAGGCGAAATGTCCAGGGGGGGTCCAAATCCATGCGATACGCCGAACCTTACAAGATTAAGATGGTGGAACCCATCCAGCTGATCTCCCGGGTCGAGCGCGAGGCCCGGATTCGCCAGGCCGGATTCAACGTGTTCGCCCTGCGCTCGCGAGACATCTATATCGACCTGCTGACCGACAGCGGGACCGGCGCCATGAGCGAGAACCAGTGGTCAGCCATCATGCGGGGCGACGAATCCTACGCCGGGAGCGATAGCTTCTACCGGCTGCGGGATGTCGTTGAGCAGATCACTGGCTATCCCTACACGATTCCCACCCACCAGGGTCGGGGCGCCGAGCAGTGCCTCTTCCCCCAACTGATCAAGCGGCCTGGCATGTACGTGTTGGGTAATATGCACTTCGATACGACGCGGGCCCACATCGGTCTGGCGGGTGGCCGGGCGATTGACCTGGTGATCCCTGAGGCCGGGGCCACGACCACGCCGCACCCCTTCAAGGGCAACATTGACCTGGAGCAGTTGCGCCGCTTCATCCAGACCCACGGAGCCGAGAATATCGCTGCCATCGTGATGACGGTGACCTGCAATTCGGTCGGTGGCCAGCCGGTCAGCATGGCCAACATCCGCGCCGCCTCGGCCATCGCCCGGGAGTTCGCGATTCCGTACCTGTTCGACACCGCCCGTTACGCCGAGAACGCCTACTTCATCCGGCAGCGGGAGGCCGGTTATGCCGACAAGACCCCGCTGGAGATCGTCCGGGAGATGTTCGCCTATGGCGACGGCCTGATGATGAGCGCGAAGAAGGACGGCCTGGTCAACATCGGTGGGCTGCTGGCCTTCAAGCACCAGGAGCTATACGACCAGACGGGCGGGCTGGTGGTGCCCTACGAGGGTTTTCTCACCTACGGCGGGCTGGCCGGACGTGACCTGGAGGCCATGGCTGTTGGACTCATGGAGGCCCTGGACCCGGACTATCTGGCCAGCCGGCTCGGGCAGGTGGCTTACCTGGGCGCTCAGCTGAAGGCGGCCGGGGTGCCGATCCAGGAACCCGTGGGCGGTCATGCCGTCTTTGTCGACGCGGCCAAGTTCCTGCCGCACGTCCCGGCGGACCAGTTCCCCGGCCAGGCTCTGGCGGTGGAGGCCTATCTGGAAGGCGGCGTGCGGGGT
Organism: Symbiobacteriaceae bacterium; assembly: GCA_027356675.1. The sequence goes on from DAHVXO010000085.1 coordinate 8,783, forward strand.
GTCGAGGTGGGCTCGCTCATGATGGGCCGGGACGCCGAAACCGGGGAGCAACTACCCTCCACCTTCGAGTTCCTGCGCCTGGCGATCCCCCGCCGGACCTACACCAACAATCATATGGATGTCGTGGCCGACGCCCTCATCGGCGTCTACCAGCGGCGGCAGCACGTGCGCGGCATCCGCTTCGTCCATGAGCCCAAGATCCTGCGCCACTTCACGGCCCGCTTCGATTGGGCGCCCGAGATCGTCGGCACCCGCTGATGCGCCCGGGTGTATCTGGCATAGGCAAAATGGCCGAACTCCGCCGAGGGGTCTTGACGCGCCGCAGGAAAGGGTCTACCATCAATCTTGAACCAATACCCCGTAAGGGTATTTCTCGGAATATCCCCGACTGAGGAGGACGATACGCATGGTTAAGACCACAGTCAAGATCTCCGGCATGACATGTATGCACTGCGTCATGCATGTCAAGAAGGCCCTTAAGGACCTGAACGGCGTGCAGAACCTCGACGTCCAGATTGTCGCTGCGACCATCGAGTCTGAGCAGGCCATCGACATCGGCGTCATCAAGGGTGCCGTCGAAGAGGCCGGTTACGAGGTCGTTGCAGTAGGCTAGTTGGACATCAAGCAAAGAGGCGCCCGACAGACTTGCCGTCTGTCGGGCGCCTCAGCATTTCAGTCGCCAACCTCGATCTCTTCGCCCATGTGGATCCGCAGGGGTCGGAAGTCCGCCCGGAGTTGGCGCAACACGTCGCCCCAGACCACAATCGGGCCAGCTTCATCCGCCTGGACCAGTGCGTATGGGTACTGGGCGGAGCGCAGGAAGGAGACCACCTGCGGGTCCTCAAGCGACGCCCGGACCAGCGGGGAATCCACCTTGTGGAAGGTGGAGAGCACGGTTCGCTCGCCCCGCCGCCAGTACCCGAACTCAATCGTCGTGGCGGTCTCGAAGATGAAGCGCCAGCTGGTAAACCACGGGACGACACGCGCCTTTAGTGAACCTTCCGCCCGGAGCCTGCGGAAGAGGCGTCGTGCGATGGTCAGGCGATAGGCCACATATGGCCAAATCAGGAAGAATGACAGGGCCAGCACCGGCTTGGAGGCCACGCCTAGAGCCGCAGCCAGTGTGGGAAGGCCCAGAATGACCAGCAGCATCGGGTCGATAATATGCAGGACGCCGATATCGACGGACTGGCCCAGGAACGGCCAGAAGGGTCGGGCGCCGAACAGATTCAGGCAGTCCAGGGCCAGGTGTGCGAGGTTACCCAGCAAGGCCCACTCGAAGATCAACATAAATGGCACGCCCGGGTAGACCCAATGCACGCCAAGCGCAGTCGCACTTGCCAGGGCAAGAACCCCCGGGATCGTGTGCGTGATCGTCCGGTGCATGCCGAAGTTGCGGCGGAGCACATAGCTGATCGGAACGTCAATATCGGGCAGGGAATTGCCAATCAGCGTTGCCCAGTAGACCGCCGCACCGGCAGACGGATTAAGGCTGCTTGCCACCGCGCCCATGGCGTGGCCAACCAGCAGATGTGTTAGCGAGTCCACTTCTTGTACCCTCCTATTATGAAACAAAATTAATCATACAGTATAAGAACCGAATTGAATAGGATTTTTTACTGGCTTGACAGCACAATTCGCGCAGGCTATTCTAACGAGTAGAGTTACCCCTGGGGGTACCAAACCGCAGCCTGTTCTGGGGCAGGAGGAGTCGTGCAGATGGATGAACAGCGCCCGGAGCAGTGTTCCAGCGGTGGCTGAGGGGTTCCTTCCACACGCAGGCGTGGCCTGCCATCCGGTTGACCAGGCACATTCATATTCCTCGTCATCGTAGGAATTTGGATGCTGGTGCAGCATCTCTTACCATCATAACGTCAGACGCTGAGGTGAAGGTTCGATGCCAGTTTATAACTTTGTATGCCAGCAGTGCGACAAGCGTTTCGAGGATCTCGTTCCCTTTAGCCGGCGCGACCAGGTCCACTGCCCAACTTGCGGCGGTGAGACCCGCGTCGGCGTCTCTAAGTTCGCCTTCGGCGGCAGTGGCGGGGACTCAGGGGCTATCGTATCGGCCCCGGCGCCGGCCCGCGGCGGCTTCTCCTGAGCGGGCTGCTAAGGAGCCGGAGGCTCCTTTCGAACCAAAAGCCCTCTCGTGCCTGGGCACGGGAGGGCTTTTTCATTGTGCTCATGGCTCGAGTCACCGCGGTCGGCTCGCCCGCTGCTTTACCACCTGCGCCGGCGGGCTCGCCTCGCTTTCCATCGAGAGCGCCAGCTGCAGCAGGGATTCCGTGGCCCGGGAGGGCGTAACACCCAGCCCGTTGGCCAACGCTTCCCGGCAAGTGGAGTATTGCTGCCGGGCTGCTCCGACCTGCCCGTTCTCCAGGTAGATGCGCATCAGGGCCTGGTGCGCCGCTTCGTGTGCCGCATCCAGCGTCAGCCGCTGCTTGAAGGCAAGGATGGCCTTGGCCGGGTCCTGCGCCTCGTGCCAGTAATACCCACCCAGCCAGTCGAGGACCGAGGTGTACTGTTCCCGGAGCGCTGTCCGCAACTCCTCCAAAGGGGAACTGTACGGATCGTCAGTCGAGAGGTCGCCGCGATACACCTTGGACGCCTGCTCGTAATGCTGCACCGCGACTGCCCGGTTGCTCCCCTCGGCGGCGTCCACCGCACGCCCGAGCGCCTCCCGGAACTGGTCCAGGTCGACGCTGACCTCGGGCTGGCGGCTGAACCAGATCAGGCCGCCTTCGGACTGGATATACCGGGAGCGGCTCCGGCCGCCCAGATGCGGCTCCAGCAAGCGCCGGAGGTGGTGCAGGGAGACCCGCAGGCTGGTGTCAGCCGCCTCCGGGTCCAGATCCGGCCAGAGCCGGTCCATCACTTGATCCCGGGGCAGGGGGCTATCCTGGGAGAGCAGGAGCACCAGCAACTGGCCCGACTTGCGCTTGCGCAGCGCCTTCAGGTCCAACTGCTCGGCACCGATGGTGACGGCCAGGTTGCCCAGGCACTGAATGCGCATGGGCGCCGGACCCTTGGCCAGATTGACCACCCGGCGCCGGTCGCCAGGGGTGAGGAGGCGGGAGAAGGCCTCCCGAACAGCCTCGTCCGGCAAGGCCTGCCAGGCGGCGGGTACCAGGCGCGCCTCGGCTTCCATCAAGGGGATCCCGCCCTGCAGCACCTCAGTAGGTAGCCGCTCATTCATCAGGCGGACGATGCCCAGAATCAGTTCGTTGTGAACGCCGTAAGCCAGGCCGTAGATGGCGATCGCCAGAGCCAGCGGCCACTCTTGGAGGGCAAAGAACTGATAACCGCGCCGGCTGCACTCGGACAGCCCTTCTTGCAGAATGCGCACGCCATCCGGCCGGGACTCCGTGCGCGATTGCCGGAACTCGGCGACGGCTATGGTCAGCATCAGCATGAGGCGCTCATACGGGTGGGATTCGTCGGACGTGAGACGGGCCAGCGCCTTTTCTGCCATGCGCGCCGCCGCAGCGGCGTTTCCGGTGTGAAAGAGATGGAGCAGAGCCGTCTCGATCACCGGCCTGGTGTGGAAATTGGCCCGCTCCGTCTGCTTGGCCGTCTGCATCGCCTCGTTGGCGTATGGCACGGCGGCCTGGGGCTGCCCGGAGAGCCGGTACAGCGTTGAGAGATCCACCGCCAGTTCGGATTTCATCTCGCGGTTTCCCAACTCTTCAATCAGGGCGTTGCTCGTCTGCGTCATGGCGGTGGCCTTGCTGAATTCACCCAGGTGCGTGTAGGCAAAGACCAGGTGGGCAGCGGCATGGGCCCGGCGCAGCTTTCGGCTCGACGAGGCCAGGATCGGCTCGCTGATCGCCACCGCATCCCGAAAGCGCCCCACCACGTTGTACAACCATGCCAGGTTCGTCCCGACCTCGTACGGGGGTTCGCCCAGGGACCGCAGGATCTCCACCGAATGCTCCAGGAAGCTGATGCCTGACGCATAATCGCCGAGTGCGGCCCGCATCTGGCCGATCTGATCGGAGACGGCGGCCTCGCCCAGCAGGTCACCGACTTCGACATAGATGGCCAGCGCCCGGCGCAGGTCCGCCTCCACCGCGGTACTGGCACCCTGTAGGTAGAACTGAAGCACGGACCGACGCTGCAGCAGCACCCCTTCTTCGTACCGGTGTTCCGGTTGCAGCGCCTTTGCGGCCTCTTCGTAGGCAGCCATGCCTTCGCTGTACTGCTGGCGGACGATGCAGATCTCGCCGATCAGCGTATTGGCCTGCACCAGGCCCCGGGCATCGCCCCGCTCCTGGAAGGCGCGCAGGGCCAGGCGGGCCATGCCCATGGCCACGTCGGGGTTGCCGGCATTGACGGCCTGCCGTGCCTCGCAGAGCGAGATCCACGGGAAGGGCTCCTTCGTCTCCGTCGGCAATACGGCCAGGAGACCCCGGAGGCGCTCCAGCTTGTTGGTCCTGAGCCAGAGCGGTGCCAGGTCTTCGACCAGGCCCGCGGCCTCCTGCAGCCACCCGCCGCGCAGGTAGTACCGGACGCCCTCTTCCGGTAGTTCCCGGGAGATATACCAGTCGCCAGCCCGTTTGTGCAGCCGGCGGAACGTCTCTGCGGAGTCGCGTACCTTCAGCCGTTCCAGCAGGAATCGCTGCAGCAGGTGATGGTACCGGAAGGAATCCGGGCCCAGTTGCGTGAGCAGCAGGTTCGAGTTCAGCAATTGGGCCAGGACGGAGCCCGAGTCGCGCCGCTCCAGAATGGCGTCGCAGGCCTGCGGGGAGCAGACGTCCAGAATCGCGCTCTCCTCCATGAAGCGCTGGACGCTTGCCGGCAAGCTGTGAAACACCTCGTCGGCCAGGTAGGAAAACAGATCGGCGGGCAGCGTTCCGCCGATGAACGACTCCACGGAGCCGCGCCGCCTCAGCCCGGAGGCCAATAGGACCAGGGCAGCGGACCAGCCCTCGGTCAAATGGGAGATCTGCTCCAGGTGGTGCTCATCCAACGTGATGCCGGCCATCTCCCGCATGAACGTGAGCACCTCGCCGGGGGTGAAGCGCAGGTCATCCTCCGTGATTTCCGCCGCTTCCTGAATCACCTTGAGGCGTGCCGTGGAAAAGGGCAGTGCGGTCCGCGAGCAGATGAAAAAGTGCACCTTGTCGCTCGCGTGTTGCAGCAGGCCCGCCACCAGTTGCACGACGGGGGAATCGCGGTCGATTAAATGAAAGTCGTCCAGCACGATTGCCACCGGATTGGGGCATTCTTCCAGGTCTGCGACGAACAGTGGCATCAGCTGGGGCGATGCGCCCCCGGCATCCAGCGCGGTCAACGCCCGTGACCCGCCTGCGAGTTCTGTGCGAATCCCTTCACTTAGATAGTGTGCGAAGGTGCGAATCTCACTGTCTCCGGGGTCTAGCTGGATCCACAGGTAGGGGATTTGGGCTTCGGTCAGGAAATAGGCCAGCGTGCAGGTCTTCCCGTGTCCGGCCGCCGCAATCAGCGCCGTGAGGCGGCGGGTGAGACCGTCCGCCAGAATGCTGTGGAGGTGGGGCCGGGGCAGGTGCCAGCGCGACGTGCGTGGCTGGGTCAGTTTTGTTACCAGGTACATCGACTGATTCATGGCTGCGATTCCCCCCACTCTGGTAACGGGCTGGTAACACGACGCCATGTATGATGCCAATGTAGACGTTCGGAATCAATACTTTGAGCCAATACGGAGGAATCATCATGCGTCGTTTTGTCATCGTGCTCATGCTGGCTACCACGATTCTCTTCGCCACCGTCGCCACGGCATCAGCGGACGGGATCTGCCCCGTTGGGTGCATCAACTAAGGTTTGGACCCGGTCCCTCCCGCTCCTTACGGCTCACAGCAAAAGTGGGGAACACCTGTGGCACTGGAGGACTTCTGGCTGGACGAACCAAGGCTCCCGGAGGTCAATGAACACCCACGGGTCATTCGCAGCCTCCTTCAAGCGGTAGCGACCAAGCACCAACCCACCTACGTGCATCTGCGCCGGGTAGCCCGCTTGATGGAAAGTCTGGCCAGGTGGATGGACCTGCCGCGCTCGACAGTCGGACTGGCCACCTATGCCGGCTTGCTTCACGATGTGGGCAAGGTCGCCATAGCCGATGAGATCCTGACAAAACCGGGCGCCCTGACCGACCAGGAAGCTCGCATTATGATGACCCACGCCGTTGAGGGTGCAGAGATCCTCAAACGCTGGTATGGGATCGGGGACCTGAGCCGTGCGGTGCGGCATCATCATGAGTGGTGGAATGGCCGCGGATATCCCGCAGGTATCGCCGGCAATGAGATTCCACTGCTGGCCCGCATGATCTCAATTGCCGATGCCTTCGATACCATGACGACACCGCGCCATTATCGGCAGGCCATGTCGGTACAGAGCGCAGTTGCCGAGTTGAGGAGCTGCAGCGGGTCCCAGTTTGACCCCCGGTTGGTGGCCGACTTCACCGCCATGGTGCAGGCCGCCGGCGAGAAGGGCGAGACCTGGGCCGTCCGGCGTGCCGATACGTCCGCCGCAACGTCGGAGGAAGTGGAGCCCCTGGCGAAGCGCATCCAGCGATAGGACATGTTCATTCAATTACTACTGAGTCCTGCCAAATACCTACCTTAAAATCGACCAAAAGCAACATAATTCGACAACACGATATTCCGGTTCACACTCCGGGGAGGGGGGAGATCACCTGCACCCCGGTTTTTCGCGTATACGGCATGGCAACTTCACCCTGGAGCAGGGTCCGGCGAGCGGGTATGATGAGGGTGGGGGGGTTGGTGCATGTCGCTGCGATGGCGCGTCGCCACAGAGAACCGGGTCGGGATGGCGCTGGACCTGCTCGAGGTCATCTCCGGCGTGGCGCTGGACATCGGTGCGCTCGAAGTGCTGCCGGGTCTGGCCTATTTCCGGTTGAACGAAGGGTTGCGTACAGACGTCCGGGAGCGCCTCCTGGCGATTCCGGGCGTGGTGGCAGTCGAGCCGGTCTTGCTGATGCCCCAGGAGGAGCGCCAGCGTGAGGTCGCCGCCGTGCTGGAAGCCGTGAGCGATGGGGTGCTGGTGGTGCGGCAGGGCGGTATGGTGGCCAGCCTGAACCCTGCGGGTGCCCGCATCCTGGCGATTAGCCAAGCGCGGGCCATCGGGGCGGATGCCACCCTCGTTCTGGGCACGGACAGGTTGACCCGGGAGAGCACCTCCTTCGACAACGAGGAGGTCCGGGTCCAAACGCTCCGGGGCAGGCTGCACTATGTGGCCTCAGGGCGCGTCCTGGGTGCGGCGGGCGGCGTGGTGATCGCCCTGAAATCGATCGAACAGGTGCGGGCCCTGGTCAATTCCGTGACCAGGTCACGGGCCGTGGGGTTCTCGGACATCATCGCGGTCAGTCGACTGATGGCCGACGTGGTGCGCCTGGCAGAGGCCGCCAGCCGGGTGGACGCCACGGTGCTGCTGCAGGGTGAGAGCGGCACGGGCAAGGAGATCTTCGCCCGGGCCATCCACAGCCACAGTGGGCGGGCGCTGGGTCCGTTCGTGCCCATCAACTGTGCGGCCCTGCCGGAGACCCTTCTGGAGAGCGAGCTCTTCGGGTACGAAGAGGGCAGCTTCACCGGGGCCAAGCGGGGCGGCAAGCAGGGCATCTTCGAGTTCGCCGGCGGCGGGACGGTCTTCCTCGACGAGATCGGCGAACTGCCCGGTCATCTGCAGGCCAAGCTGCTGCGGGTCCTCCAGGACGGTCGCGTGCGCCGGGTGGGCGGGCGTGAGGAGATCCAGGTGGACGTCCGGCTGATCGCCGCGACCAATCGCAACCTGCGGGCGATGGTGAGCGAGCGCAATTTCCGCGCTGACCTCTACTATCGCCTGAACGTCATTCCGATCGGGGTCCCGCCCCTGCGGGAGCGGCCAGAGGACATCGAAGTCCTGGTGAACCATATGATGGATAAGTGGAGCCGGCGCTTCGGGCGTCCCCTGCCCGCCCTCTCCGCCGAGGCCTGGTCTCGGCTGCGGGAGTACAACTGGCCCGGCAACGTCCGGGAGTTGGAGAACGTGGTGGAGCGGGCACTGGCCTTGGCACCGGGCGCCGAGGTCCTGCCGGAGCATCTCATGCTGGAGGGGACCGCCCCCGACCGGTCGCCCAGGTCGGGCACCCTGCGTCAGCGGTTGGACGACTCCCTGCGACAGATCCTGACCGACTCGCTGACCCGGACCGGCAGCGCCCGCCGGGCGGCCGAGCTGCTCGGGGTGTCGCACACGACCGTCTTGAACAAAGTGCACCGGCTTGGCCTCAGTCATCTTCTACGGGAGTGAAGAGGCGCGTACAGTGTTGGCAACCGCTTCTATGAGGTGAGCAGGGTTGCCCGCATTTCCCCCGGGATTGGCCCGTTTTGCCAGATTTACGGTCCTGGTGCTGGTTGGCTTCCTCTTGCTGTGGGTCGCCGCCTGGAAGGGCTGGTTCCTCCGCTCTGACAGGCAGTACCTGGCGCGCCGGCTTGACCCCCGCCAGATTGCCGTACCGGCCGGTTACCGGGTGGAGGCATTGGCCTCGGGTCTGAATGCGCCCTCTGCTCTCGAAGTGACGTCCGACGGCACTGTTTATATTGGGGAATCCGGGTATGGCGGGGCCTACGCTGCCACCGCGGGGGTGGAGGGGGCCACGCCCGGCCGTATCTTGCGCCTGAACCGGGACGGGACCTTCACAGTGGTGGCCGGCAACTTCCTGCCGCCCCTGGACGGGTTCGTGCACGATGCGAAGGGGAATCTCTACGTCTCGCATGGCGGCGTGGTTACGGCCATCACGCCGCAGGGGCGCCGGGATATCGTAACCGGCCTTCCCAGCCTCGGTGACCATAAGAACAACAGCATTACGGTCGGGCCGGACGGGCTGCTCTACCTGGCGCAGGGCACGGTGACCAACTCCGGCATCGTCGGGTTGGACAACTGGGTTCTCTGGGGCCGGTTCTTCCCCGGTCCGCGGGACATCCCGTGCCACGACGTTACGCTACGGGGCGTCAACGTGACCACGGCGGACCCCCGAAGCCTGATTCCCTTCATGCGGGTCACCACCGGGGCGTACTCGCCCTTCGGGCACTCGACGCGACCGGGGCAGGTGGTGCGTGGTCAACTGCCGTGTGGCGGCGCGGTTCTGCGATTTGCTGCGGATGGCTCTGGGATGGAACTGGTGGCGTGGGGATTGCGGAACCCGTTCGACCTGCGCTTCAGCAAGCGCGGTGACCTCTTCGTGACGGATGATGGGCCCGACACCCGCGGCAGCAGGCCCTTCCAGGGGCCGGACCTCCTCCATCGGATTCGGTTCGGCGCCTGGTACGGCTGGCCGGACTACTGGAACGGCCAGCCTGTGTCGACCTTGAATTCCGCAGGATGGGAACGCCCGCAGATGCTGCTGGCACGGCTCCCCGCGCCGCCGGAGAAAGCCTTCGCCCCGCTCGGCCAGCAGGTCGCGGCCGCCGGGTTTGATTTTGCCCCTGTCGGGTTTGGGTTCGAGGGCCAACTCTTCATCGCGCAGTGGGGCACGGCCTTTCCGGCCACGACCCAGTACTCGGATCTGGTCGGCTTTAATGTGGCTCGGTTTGATCCCGTCACCCGCCGCAAGGAGATTTTTGCGACCAACGTCAAGCCTGGCCCTGCGTCGCTATCGGCTGATCGGGGCGGGTTTGAGCGTCCCGTGGCGGTGCGTTTCGGGCCGGACGGCGCCATGTACATCCTCGACTGGGGGCACCTGTCTGTGACGCGCAAGGGTCCCTATCATGTGCCGGATTCGGGCGCTCTGTGGCGGATTGGCCGCATAAACGGGTCCGCCCGCCCCTGATCGTGGCACGACTTCGTTCCACATTGGCACGAAAGGTTGCCATATGTGCAAGAAAAGCCCGCTACGGCGGGCTTTTCTTGTTGGCACAGGTCTTGCACGATCATGCAGCGGTTGATTTCATCTGTGGAGGTGTCCCATGAAGACAGTACAACAGGACCGCATGCAGGGGATTGCGACGCGCTGCGTCCATGCCGGGCAACACCCCGACCCCCTCACGGGATCTCTCACCACTCCACTCTATCAGACGTCCACCTTTGTTTTCACGAGTGCGGAGCAAGGTGCGGCCAGGTTTGCCGGTGAAGAACCCGGCTATATTTACACGCGGCTGGGCAACCCGACGCAAGCGGCGTTGGAGGCGAAGGTGGCCGACCTGGAGCGGGGGGAGGCCGGGCTGGCCTTCGCCTCGGGCATGGGCGCCATCTCGGCGGTGGTGATGGCGCTGGTGCAGGCCGGCGACCACGTCATCTACGGCGATGCGATTTATGGCTGCACGTATGACTTCATGCATGAAGTGCTTGGGCGGTTTGGCGTGGCGGCCACGCCGGTGGACTGCAGCTCCCCGGAGGCGGTGGAGGCGGCAATCCGGCCCAATACCCGGACGCTGGTCCTTGAAACTCCGGCCAATCCGACGATGAAAATGGCCGATATCCGGGCGATGGCCGACATCTGTCACCGGCACGACCTGACTCTGGTCGTCGACAACACGTTCATGAGTCCCTATCTGCAGCGCCCGCTCGAGCTGGGCGCACACGTGGTGGTGCATAGCGCGACCAAGTATATCAGTGGCCACGGCGACGTGATTGCTGGCATGGCCGTAGGCAGCCAGCGATTCATCGCTGAGGTGCGGATGACCACCCTCAAGAACGTGGGTGCGGTCATCTCTCCGTTCGATGCGTGGTTGCTGCTGCGGGGCCTCAAGACCCTGCACTTGCGGATGGAGCGGCACAGCGAGAACGCCCTGCAGGTCGCCCGGTTCTTGGAAGGGCATCCTGCGGTGGAACGGGTCTACTATCCGGGGTTGCCCAGCCATCCGCAGCACGCGCTGGCCCAGCGGCAGTTGGATGCCCCCGGTGGGGTGATCTCCTTTGAGCTCAGGGGCGGGCTGGAGGCGGGCCGCCGCCTGATGAACTCGGTCCGGCTCTGCCAGGTGGCGGTCAGCCTGGGCGATGCGGACACGCTGATCCAGCACCCAGCTTCCATGACCCACGCGGTGGTGCCGCCGGAGGCCCGGCTGCAGGCGGGCATCAGTGATGGGCTCGTCCGGCTCAGCGTGGGGCTCGAGGATGTCCGGGACATCATTGCGGACCTGCAGGAGGCGCTGCCGGGATCTTAAGTGCTGGCGCGGACATGGGCCTACTCTTCTTCGACCGCCCCGGTGCGGGCGTCCACAGCGAAGCGCTTCTCCCCCGCCTCGAACCGGAAACGGCCGTAGAACGGCGCACCGGCAGGCCGGGGAACTTGTGCGCGACTTGGCAGCTGGGCCGCGGCGGTGCTCCACTGGGCGACCTTGAGCGTGATCGGCGCCAGCCGCAACTCCCCGATGCGGGGACCGGCGGGTGTCGCGACGAAACGGGCCACGCCGGACTGGCCTGCGACGTTCTGGGGACCGGAGACCCAAATCTCCACGGGAACGCGATGACCTGCCTCAGCACCGCCGTCGACTTGATCGGCGGTCGAGACCCGCACATCGCCCGTTGGGACCCGGCCCTGCCACAGGCGGACAAAGGCCTTGCCATCCACCGGGCTGACGAACAGGTCCGGGATCTCCGCCGACTGCCCTCGTCCCAGGCTGGACATAGCGGTCACCAGGGTCTCGGACGGGGTCAGGCGGGTCGGGTTGGGCACCGTGGCCCGCACTCCGGCCGCGCCGGGGTGCGGGCCACGGCTTTGCCCCCCCGAAAGGCCAGTCGCTGCCCACAGCAACCCCGCTGCCAGAGCCGCCGCCATTATAGTGGGGCCATACAGCCGTCTCAGTTTCACGCTGGACACCTCCACCCGTGAGTCTGCCCAGCTTGCAGACACTTCAGACGGCTGGCAGGTGTCAGCGCACTTGGTCCACCGTCAGCGCACCCGGCCCCGCCCCACACCGTGGTAGACCAGACCGGCCGCGACCGCTGCTTCGGCGTCCAGCAGGTTGCGGCCGTCCACGACCACGTTTCCGCGCATCAGCGACGCCATCTCTGCTGGGATGATCGTGCGAAAGACATCCCACTCGGTCAGAACCAGTAGGGCGTCGGCCCCCCGGAGGGCCTCCCGCAGGTCGGAAACCAGGGTGAGCCCCGGGTACCGGCTGACCGGGCACTGCCGCGCAAAGCCCTCCATGGCCACCGGGTCGAAGGCCTGCACTGCGGCACCCTTCCCGAGCAACTTCGGTATGATCTCAAGGGAGGCGGCGCTGCGCAGGTCATCCGTTCCGGCCTTGAATGTCAGACCCCACACCGCCACCGTCTTGTCACTGAGACCGCCAAGGGCTGCGGTCAGCTTGACTTGCAGGCGATGCCGTTGTCGGGTGTTGACCCGCTCGGCCGCCGGGAGCAGATCCAGCCGGACGCCCGCCAGGCGGGCCTTCCACGCCAGCGCCCGGAGATCCTTGGGCAGGCACGACCCCCCGTACCCCGGCCCCGGCCGCAGAAACTGCGGTCCGACCCGCCGGTCCAGGCCCAGACCCTGGAGTACATCCTCCGCGTCCGTGTGCAGCCCGTCGCACAGGGCCGCCACCTCGTTGGCGAAGCTGATCTTCACGGCGAGGAATCCGTTGGTGACGTACTTGACCAACTCGGCCTCCTCCCAGCCGGTCAAGAGCAGCGGGGCCTCCACACCCTTGTATAGCCCCGCAATCAGTAGCGCAGCCTCAGTATCCGGACTGCCGACGACTACGCGGTCCGGGTGAAAGAAGTCCGCGATCGCACTCCCCTCACGCAGGAACTCCGGGTTGGAGACCACGGGCACCTGGCCACTCAGGGCCTCGAAAGCCATCCGGCAGGTGCCCGGTGGCACTGTGCTCTTCATCACAAGGGTCAGGTTTGCTTGCCTGGGGACACCCCGCAGGTCCTGCACCAGTCGCCGCACGGCCGCGAGGTCCGGTGCCCCGCCCGGACCCGGCGGAGTCCCCACGCACGCCATGAGCACCCGGGCCCCGTCCACGGCCTCATCCAGCCGGCCGGTGACAGCCAGGTTTCGATCCAGGTGATGCTCCAACCGTTCCGCCAGACCCGGTTCATAGATCGGGCAGCCACCCTGACGCAGCAAGTCCAATCGCTGGGCGTCGATCTCAGCCAGCCGCACCTGGTGGCCCATGTCGCAGAAGCAGGCGGCCGTAGTCAACCCGACGTACCCAGCCCCCGCTATGGCGATCTCCACCCAATCACCCCTAGCGCACCTGGAGACGGCTACTGGAGCCGCCCGGCTTCCGCCGATGGTGCGAGTGCCTTTTGGATCTTATGCGATCTGGTTGT
>DAHVXO010000100.1 GCA_027356675.1 Symbiobacteriaceae bacterium
TATTGCAGGTCTACGGACCCCAACTGTACGCTTTACTCAAATACCCGTTTGAATTTTTGAGTGAGGGGGTGGCTAACCTGTCAGAAGAGGAAGCGGAATTGGTAGCTCCCGTATGCGAAGTGTCATGCTCCAACGACGAGAAGGTCACCCAATTGAAGGCTACGCTCAGCAAGACGAACGGGGTGGCTACGATCTTCAAGGCCCTTGCCGATGACACTCGGGTCAAGGTCATCTACGCGCTCAGCGGAAGTGAGCTGTGTGTCTGCGACGTGGCGTCTGCCCTGGATTGCAGCACTGCTACAGCCTCCTATCATCTCCGGCTCCTTCACCACATGGGCCTCGCCGCTTACCGAAAAGAAGGGAAGTTGGTGTACTACCGACTTGCCGACCCGCATGTGGGAAATCTCGTCCACGAGGTTATCGAGCACGTCCAGAACTGCAAGGCCCCTTAGCCGTCTCACGAAGCAACCCTGATCATCACTAAGTAGCCAACGCTGTTATAAGGGAGGAAAAAGCTTGTCGAACTCGGTCAACTGTCCCAAGTGTGGCGGCCATGTGCCCTCAGGCGCAGCGTTCTGCCAAGCCTGCGGCGCAGGCGTAAGCGGTGCTACGGCCAAGAAGCCCCGGCAGCCTGAGAAGGCGAAGCGAAGCAACTGGAAGGGGTTCCTGATCGGTGGGTTGGCGTTGGTGGTCGTGATCGGCGCGGCAGCCATTGGGCTCCGATCGAAGCCAGCGCCGCTGGCCGAGGCCCCGATTGACCCCAATGTTACGGCCATTGAGGGCGTCGGGCCGATGCCTGCGTATCTGGCCAAGGCTGATCCGTTAATCAAAACGGAATACATTTGGGCTGCCTCTCACCTGAAGGAACTGCAGTACATTCCGTGCTACTGCGGCTGTTTCGATGAAGGTGGACATACCGATAACTTCTCTTGCTATTACGACCGCGACAAGAGTGGGCGAATCACCGGCTACGACGGCATGAGCGTCTCTTGAGGGATCTGCCTAGACATCACGCGTGACGTGAGATTAAGCCTTCAGCGGGGTAAATCGCTGCTAGAGATTCGCAAGGAGATCGACAAGAAGTACCAGGGCACTGACCCGACTCCCACCCCCATGCCGCCGGCCGGCATGTAAGACTGTACGGCCTTGGACGATTCGTCCAAGGCCGTATCCCTATCCGGGTACCATGAAAGGAGTCCCCGCTGTGCGTACCGAGCGCAAATACCAAATCATCACCTGGCTCACCCTGGTGCTTTCGGTCCTCTTGTTGGGCACTTGCGTGCGGGAACCGTTTCGCATGCGGGCGGCCGAAACTCGCCAGCGGGAAGAGTACGTCCTGAAGGGTGCCCGGATCTATGGCGAGCAGTGTGTACAGTGCCACGGCCCCCGGGGGGAGGGCTCGGTAGGCATGCCGCTGAATCGGGCTGCTCTCAGGGGGGATGAGCGGACAGCGGCCGGAAAGACGACCTACGACATGATTGTCCAGGCCGTTGCCCAGGGCCGCCCCGGCAGCGCCGATGTGCGGTGGAGCAGAGCCCCCGATGGCCATTGGGTCTCGTACACGGCGATGGCTGCTTGGGGGCAGGAGTATGGTGGACCACTCAACGTTGAGGCGCTTCGTGCGCTGGCGCTGTTCATCATGAACCCGAAGGGCGACCAATGGAGTCTGGTTGGGGACATCGACCTGGCGCCACTTCCAGAGCCGGACTATACCCTGGACGAGAAGGGGCAACTGCCGCTGCCTGATGCCCAGGGAGTTGATGTGGCAACCAACGCCGCCGCGAAAACCCTCCTGCGAAATCGGACCCGGTCACAGTGCCTCAACTGCCATTTCATCGGGGCCAGGGGCGGAAAGATCGGCCCCGACCTGTCCACGGTGGGGAGCTGGGGGCTGGAGCCGCAGTTCCTGGAGGACTTCATCAAGTACGCGAACCAGCCAATGCATCATGAGGCGGACCAGACCGCGCTGTCACATGCCGATCGCATGCCCATCTACTGGAGTCAAAACCGGGCTGTCCGGGGACCCGCCCTGGATTTGAGTGCCCCTATCATCTCGGAAGGACCCTATTTCATGCTCCGTTTCCGAGAACGCCTGAGCCAGGAGGAGATTTCGGTACTGGCTAGGTACCTGATGGGGCTCAAATGACGCCACATTTACGCCCCGGGGGAGTGCCCTCCGGGGCGTAAAAGTACTTACTAACATGTGTCTGGTTTGTGGCCGGGGAAATGGGGCGTCACAATCACTCCCGCGTGATTAGACATCGGTCTAGTTCCTCCGGTCGAAAGAGCTGAAAGAGAAAAAGCGAAGGCCCCTGTGGTAGGGGCCTTCGCCAATCAAGTTGTGAGGGGCCGGCGTACAGCCGACTGAGAGACTACCCTCAGGTTTTGCCATCGGAGTCGTTACTAGGACAACCGCAGGCGGCTCCGTTTTGCATCACCATCAATTCGGGCGCAGCATCCTGAGCAAATGCTTCGCTGGACCGCAGGGAGACTTCGGCACGGGCCAGTTCGCGTCCTAGATAAGCTGCATGATCGAGGCGGGTAATTAGCCCACGCTCGATGGCTGGAATGTACAGTTCAGTAGCCGTTGTGCCCTCAATGACAGCACTGAGGACACCGGTGTTCAGATAGTGTTCGAGAAGGAGTGTGTACCGCTCGCGATCAGGGTAGATGACGAAGTAGCCAGCGGGGTCGGGCGTCATTCGCTCCGGCACGTATCCCCTGATCGTTGGGACGGTACGGGCTGAGGCGAACGGCGCTGCCATGCCTGGCTTCCGATCGGCGCACGCATGAACCGCCTCCAGGATGACAGCCGGATCGGTGGTGTTGATTAAATCCACTACCTCAACAGTTCGCCGGAAGTGCTCGATATCCTCACTGTCCAGGTTGCGCAGGACGGGACGTTTACCAGTGGCCCCCTTGATGCGCCGGTTGTCGTCTACGCCATTGGCGGAGAGGGCGATGAGCGCCTGGCCGGGTAGGTGCCCGACGGCCCGCCGTGAGTCGCCTCCGCAGACGACGAGAAACCGAATGTTGGGGTTGGCCAGGACGTTCTGAATGACCCGCTCGATGCCAAGGTTCTCTGTCTGCAGCGTGCCCACGATGCCCACGGCGGGGTCAGCGTGGCGGGTGAGTTCTGCTGCCAGGGCATCGTCAGTGAGCGTGCAAACCGCCACCGGGGCGCCGTACCGGAGCGGCGTATAGCTCCCGGGAAGGGGCGGCCACCCTTCCCGGGGTGCCACGTCATCCGTAGGGCAGGAGGTGAGTGCCGCAGCACTTTCGCCGCCGATTTCAACCAGGGCGTCCGTTGCGAGTGCCGGGTAGCAAACGTCGCAGCCAAGGCAGTCGTAGCGTACCGGCTGCATGAGTTCATGGGCACGACCCAGCGCCGTTTTCAGGTCTTCAGAACGCTCCGCCTCGGGAAGGCTCTGCTCCACGGCCGTCACCAGTCCACGGTAGCATCCACAACTCCAGCATTTCTTCGCAGCAATGCCTTGCTGCAGCTGGGTGAGAATCTCTTCCTGCGCAGTCGTGCCGTGGTCGCTCATGAGAGCACCTCCCTGTCTTCTACCAGACAGAGCCCTCGATCGAGGAGCACCGTGACGCACGGGTCCACAATGGTGTAGAAGATTTGAGTGCCTTCGCGGCGGGACTGAAGAATTCCCTGATCGGTAAGGCGCTGCAGTTGGTTGGATACAGCTTGCGGTTTCATGCCCAGAAGGGCCGCCATATCCGTTACCCGCAACTCGCCCGCCCGGGCGAGTGCGTGGAGCAGACGCAGGCGGGTGTCATTGGCGAGTACCTTGAACAGATCCGACAGCTTGACCGACTGTTGAAGCGTCAGCAGCGGGCGTTCTTGCAGGGCTGGCTTGACACTACATGTGGGCTCTTTCATGTTTACTTCCGTCCCCTCTCACACTATTACATTGAACTGTGTAATGCGGCGTGTCAAGTACGTGACTGGGAACCCCGTCGCACTTGACAGTGCTCATTCCTGGGCATAATATCATAGTCAAAGGAACATTTGATTGTTTGACTGTAGGAGGCGATGATGATGAGCATCGAGCAGATGAATAACCGTCCGCTGACCGACGCCCCGGTCTGCCTCGTTAACGTTGTGCATGGTGACTTGGTGAGCGAGTTAAAACCGAAGGTGGACCGCGTTCAAGGTGTGGCCACCGTCTTCAAGGCGTTGGCCGACGACACCCGGGCGAAGGTCGTCTACGCCCTAAGCCAAGCAGAACTCTGTGTCTGTGACGTGGCGGCGCTGATCGGGGGCAGCAAGGCAACAGCATCGTACCACCTACGATTGCTTAGCCATATGGGGCTCGCCAAGTACCGCAAGGACGGGAAACTG
>DAHVXO010000104.1 GCA_027356675.1 Symbiobacteriaceae bacterium
GGGGTCTGTCACGTCTACGTCCACAGTGCGGCCGACCTGGCGATGGCCAGTGCCATCGCCGTGAACGCCAAGTGCAGCAACCCGGCTGTCTGCAACGCCCTGGAGACCCTGCTGGTCGACCGGGCGGTCGCAGCTGACTTCCTGCCGGCAGTGGGAGCCGCCTTGCGGCAGGCCGGGGTGGAGGTGCGGGGGTGCACTCTGACCCGCGAGGCGCTCCCATGGGCGACGCCCGCGACTGAGCAAGACTGGTCGGAGGAGTACAACGACCTCATCCTCTCCGTCAAGGTGGTGGGCGGCGTGGATGAGGCAATGGGGCACATCGCCCGGTATGGGACCAAGCACTCCGAGTCCATCATCACGGCGGACGCGGCGGTGGCGGAGCGGTTCCTGGCCACGGTAGACGCCGCAGCGGTCTACCACAACGCCTCCACACGTTTCACGGATGGTGGGGAATTTGGCTTCGGCGCCGAGATCGGCATCAGCACCCAGAAGCTGCACGCCAGGGGGCCGATGGGCCTGGCCGAATTGACCAGCTACAAGTACATCGTGCGAGGGGCGGGGCAGGTGCGCTGAAGGCCCACTGAAAGGTGAGGTGTAACCACCTCGCCTTTGTTTTGATAGCGCCTTGTAATCAGCCCCAACGGAAAGTTGAATCACGAATCCAGGAACAGTGTTCCCAAGGGCG
This sequence comes from Symbiobacteriaceae bacterium, assembly GCA_027356675.1. The sequence continues at coordinate 686 of DAHVXO010000104.1, forward strand.
GAACGGGCAGTGGTATAATGAGGGTGTCGAAACAGAACGCGGCGGTTGCGTCTGACGGGGAGACTGGAGTCCTCGCCATACGGACTGTCGGGCCATGCGCCGGGCGGAGGCAACGGTGGGCTGACCGAGGCCTGCGTCCGGCATCCCAGTGGCGGCAACGGTGATTCACCGCCGCCCTTGCTTGGCAATGCGCTTTTTCCCGGTAGGAGGGAGCCCTCCTGAAAGAGGACGGACAGACCATCCGCTCCGTGGAGAGGGCCCTCGACGTTTTGCTTTGCTTTGCAGGCGAACCCGGGGGTCTTGGAGTCACCCAGATCGCTGAGAAACTCCAGCTGTACAAGAGCACCGTTCATCGGGTCTTGGCTACGCTGGAATCGCGGGGCTTCGTCCAACAGGACCAGATCACCGGCCGCTACCACCTTGGGTTGAAGGCGCTGGAACTTGCCAGCGTCTATCTAACGGCGGGTGACCTGCCGGCCGTCGCCTACCCTGAGATGCTGCTGTTGCGCGACCGTGCACAGGAGACTGTCAGTCTCTATGTTCGTGATGGTGTCGAACGGGTGCGTGTGCAGCGGGCTGAGGGCCCGCTCACGGTACGCCGCGTCGTCGGGCTGGGAGAGCGGCTGCCGCTCTACCTCGGCGCCTCAGGCAAGGTCTTGATCGGCTGGTTGCCATTGGCTGAGCGCGCTTCGTTATTGGACCAGATTCTCCCCTCCGGCTTCGATCGTGCCGCCCTGGAGGTCGCCATCACCGAGTCGGTTCAGAACGGCTGGGCCATGAGCCTGGAGGAGCGTGAGCAGGGTGCGGCCTCGGTTGCCGCGCCGGTCATCGACCGGGCGGGGCACTGTGTGGCCGCACTCGCCATTTCCGGACCTGTGAGTCGCTTCAACTTTGAGGCCTCTACGAAAATGGGACGGATCGCTTTGGACAGCGCACGGGTGATTGGCCTGCGGTTATGAGACTTGCCCCTCTGCCGTATTGCGGTGGGGGGGCCTTTGTGCCACGGCGGTCGGGGTCGTTCGTGTCACGGGGGAGTTCATGCTATAATGGGGGCAATCTCAGCCCATAAGAGGTGGTACCTGTGGGACTGTTCCGTGCCGAACTGGGCCACACTTACGACGACCTGCACCTGGGCCAGAAAGCCTCCTTCGCTCGCCTGGTGACGAAGCAGGACGTTCTGCAATACATGGGTCTGTGCGGCGACTTGAACCCGCTCTACGCTGACGCGTCGTATGCGGGGCGCACCCAGTACGAACAGACCATCGTCCCGGCGAACATGCTCGCCGGGTTCCTGATGGGGGCTGTGGCCACCGTTCTGCCCGGACTGGGGAGCGTGACCCACGCCCATGCGTATCGCATGGCCCGTCCAGCACGGGTAGGCGATGAGATTACCGCCGAGATGGAGATCACGGCCTTCAAGCCGGAGATCCGTCACGTTGTCATCCGCTATCGCTTGGGCGACCAAGCGGGGCGGGAGATCATGACCGGCGAGATCGAGGTCGAGCCACCGGAGCATCTCAAGCCGATTCTGCACCACGCCTATGAGAATTTCTGATTTTGGTTGGGTCGGACAGACCACAATGCAAGGAGGAATGACGGTGCGCGAGATCCACGTGGACGAGATCACCAGTACGATTGCCCGTCTGGTGATGGAGGCCAATTACGTGCTGGAAGACGACGTGGTATCGGCCATCAGCCGCGCCAGATCCCTGGAGGAGGCCCCAGTCGGACAGTCCATCCTCATGCAGATCGTCGACAATTATACTATTTCGGAGACCGAGCGGGTTCCGATGTGCCAGGATACTGGCGTGGCCCTGATCTTCCTCGAACTAGGCCAGGACGTGCACCTGGTGGGCGGCGGCCTGACTGAGGCTATCAACGCCGGCGTGGCGAAGGGGTACTCCGAGGGCTATCTGCGCATGTCGATGCTCAATGACCCCATCAAGCGGGTCAATACCAAGAACAACACGCCTGCGATGATTTACACAGAGATCGTGCCGGGCGATCAGCTGAAGATCAAGGTCGACTGCAAGGGCGGCGGCTCGGAGAACATGAGCCAGTTGCGCATGCTGGCCCCGTCGGCGGGCTGGGAAGGCGCCAAGCGCTTCATCGTCGAAGCGGTCGCCAACGCCGGCCCCAACGCCTGCCCGCCCCTGATCGTGGGCGTGGGGATCGGTGGGAACTTCGACAAGTCAGCCCTGCTGGCAAAGAAATCGCTTCTGCGTCACGTGGGCAACCCCAACGCGGATCCTGATTGGGCCGCCCGGGAGGCCGAACTGTTGGAGGAGATCAACAAGCTGGGCGTCGGGCCGATGGGCCTCGGCGGCACGGTTACCGCACTCGCAGTCCATATCGAGACCTTTGGCTGCCATATCACGGCTCTGCCGGTCGCGGTCAACATCGAGTGCCACAGCCATCGCCATAAGGAGGTCGTGCTCTAATGGCTAAAGTGTTTGTGACCACGCCGCTCACGGACGAGCAGGTGGGGCAGATCAAATCCGGTGACGAAGTGATCATTACGGGGGCGATTTACACAGCCCGTGACGCCGCCCATAAGAAGATGGTGGAGGACCTGGAAGCGGGCCGTCCGCTCCCGTTCGATCCGCAGGGCGCCATCATTTATTACGTCGGTCCGACTCCGCCCAAGCCCGGGCAGGCGCTCGGTTCGGCCGGCCCGACTACCAGCTACCGGATGGATAAGTATGCCTCCACGATGTATGCCCAGGGGGTCAAGGCATCGATCGGCAAGGGATACCGTAACGATGAGGTCAAGGAGGCGCTGGTGAAGTACGGCGCACTGTACCTGGTCTCTACCGGCGGATCGGGCGCCCTGCTGGCCAAGCGAATTGAGCAGGCCGAGGTCGTGGCCTACGAGGAACTGGGGGCTGAGGCGGTCCGGCGCATTCAGGTGAACGAATTCCCGACGGTCTGCATCCACGACGCCTTCGGCGGCGACCAGTACTACAACGGGCAGTCCCAGTGGGTCAAGCCCGATGCCATGTTCATGCCGAAGAAGCCGGTCGCGGCCGAATAGTCAACCACAGCCCAAACGCCCCGGTCCCCCCAGGTGGGGAGCGGGGCGTTGCTGTCAGGCCTGGTAGAAGACGATGCGTTTCAGTCGGTCCTGCTCGCCCAGCCAGAACTCAAGGGCGTAGGCGGTGCCATAGGCAAACCGCAGGCGGGCCCGCCCGGTGAACCGGGCCAGCACCCCGCCGGAGCCGTACGCGGCGCGGATCTCGCTTAGACTGGCGCCCACTCTGACGCCCCGACCGGTCGGAAATGCGGGCGTGGTGATCTCGTACCAGATTAAACGGCCTGTAGCCGAGTCGATGCGCAGTAACAGGCCCTGCGCCGGGTACTCGTACACAGCGGCCGCTGACTCCTGCATCTCCCGCACCGGGTCACCGAACCGGGCGAGCATCTCTGCCCGGGTTGCCTGCCCAACCGCCAACCCGGTGACGGCGAACTCCCGCCGAAGGGCCGGATCAAACAGGGCGGGCTGAAACAGCCGGAGAGCAAGCAGGCCCAGGGTACCCACCAGCACGAGAGCCCCGATCATCAGCCCCTTCCACATGGCGGCACCTCCCGGTTCGATACAAACACCAAACCCCCAATCCGCACCAGCGGAATGGGGGGTTTTCGTTCGCGGCGAGCAACATCAAGTGCCGCGAAAATTTCTTGTGTTTACTATCGAACCTTTTCGATCCTCCTTCGTATATCCCAATGCCGGTGGGTCGGAGCTGCCGGGGGGCGGCATGGCTGGGGGCACGCAACTCTTCCGGTTGGGGGCGGGATCATGCAGGGAGTCCGGGCGAACGGTCAGGTGGACCGCGAGCTCCTTGTCGCAGCCGACAAGGGCGACTATGCCCGCGCCTTTGAGCGGGCGCTGGCGCTGGTTCCAAACAAAGGCACGGAATTGACCAAGTACCTCGCCCTGATGGAGCTATACGAGGAAAGTCGCCGCACCGCGGATTGGCGACGGGCTCTGCGGGCCCTGGCTGACGCCCGGGCGGCCGCCATTGCGGTCGGACTCCCGGAATTGGAGCACGCCGTCACCCACAGGCTGTTCGATCTGGTCAAGGAGCAACAGGAGGGTCGGAAGGCATGATGGAGAACGCCCAGGCGTACTTGGAATTGGCCAGCGGTGCCATGTCCCGGGGGGATTACCTGAACGCGATCCGGTTTGCACGCCGAGCCAGCGCCGTCCCCATGAGTGAGGAGACGGTCCGCTGCGACGCCTACATGCTCCTGGCGTTGACCAGCATCGAAATGGGTCTGGCAGAGGACGCCCTCGCCTTTGCCGTCGGTGCCCACCTGGCGGCCTGCCGGGTCCGATGCCCGGAACGGGAGCAGAAGGCAGCCTCCATCGTGGCCGTCGTCATCTCCCAGTGTCCGCAGTTGGGGGAGCAGACTGCCGCCACCCGATTCCATTAGCATTTCGACATCCCGACGTTTCCAATGAGCAGTGCGGTATGCTAAAATTCCCTAGTGGAGAGATGCGCCCGTGGGGCCTGTAACTCGCGGGCGCAGCCCTTTTTATGTGCCATGGATGGAGCGATTTGTGGAGGTGGGCGGATGAAGCTTTACGAGTACCTGGCAAAAGGGATGTTAGCAGAACACGGAGTACCCACCGGGGGCGGGATCGTCTGCGACACGCCGGAGCAGGCCGAAGAGGCGGCCCGGCAGATCGGCGCTTGTGCCATCAAGGCCCAGGTGCTGGTCGGCGGTCGGGGCAAGGCCGGTGGCATCAAACTTGCCAATACCCCGGCGGAAGCCAAGGCCCGGGCCCGGGAGATCCTTGGGATGAACCTCAAGGGATTTATTGTTGACAAGGTGCTGGTCGATCCCCAGATCAAGATCGAGAAGGAATACTACGTCTCCATCACCCTGGACGGTATGTCCAAGCTGCCGCTGATCATGGCCTCTGCCGCTGGCGGCGTAGAGATTGAGTCAGTCCCGCATGACCAGATCGTCTTCTCCCATGTGGATATCGGCACCGGGCTGCTGGCCTTCCAGGCGCGTGAGATCGCCCGCCGGATCGGCCTGAAGGGCGACCTGGGCAAGCAGTTCGCGAAGGTTGTGACCGGCATGTACAACGCTTTCCGCAAGTACGATGCCGAGCTGGTGGAGATCAACCCGCTGGCCCTGACCGACGGCGGCACCCGCCTGGTCGCGGCCGACGGGCGCTTCAACGTGGAGGATGACTCCCTCTTCCGGCACCCCGAGTTTCCGAAGGTTGAAGAGGGGACGGAGCTGGAGAAGAAGGTCAAGGCCATCGGCCTCGCCTTCGTGCAGTTGGAGGGCGACATCGCCGTCATGGCCAACGGCGCCGGCATGGCGATGGGCACGCTGGATACCCTGGCCCACTACGGCGGCCGTCCGGCCAACTTCCTGGATGCCGGCGGCGGGTCGGGTGTGGAGCCCACCGCCCAGGCCTTTGACGCCCTGCTGGCCACGAACCCCAAGGGCATCTTTGTGAACATTTTCGGCGGGATCACCCGCTGCGACCTGGTGGCTGAGGCGATTATCCAGGTCAAGAAGACCAGGGGCATCAACGTGCCGCTGGTGGTCCGCATGGTCGGCACCAACGACGTGCGCGGCCGGGAGATGTTGGCCGAGAACGGGATTCAGGCATTTACCGAAATGGGCGAAGCGGCCCAGGCAGTCGTCACGGCTGCCTACGGGAAGGGGGCATAATCCAGCATGGCTGTCATTATTAACAAGGACACGCGGGTGGTCGTGCAGGCGATTACCGGCTCCCAGGGGCAGTTCCATACCGGTCAGATGCTGGCGTTCGGGACCAACGTCGTCGCCGGCGTTAACTTCGACAAGGCGGGCCAGGAGGTCCACGGCGTCCCGGTTTACGCCACCGTCCACGAGGCGGTGGAGAAGGGCGGCGCCAACGCCTCGATCATGTTCGTGCCGGGACCTGGTGCCAAGGATGCCGCCTTTGAGGCGATCCACGCCGGCGTCAAGGTGCTCGTCATGATCCCTGAGCATGTCCCGACCCAGGAGACCATGGAGATCATGCAGTATGCCCAGAAGTTCGGCTGCCGGGTCATCGGGCCGAATACCTTCGGCATCATCTCGCCTGGAGACAAGGCGAAGATGGGCATCATGCCCAACCACATTTACAAGCCCGGCCCCGTAGGCATCGTCGCCCGCTCGGGCACCCTCTCCTACGAGATCGCCTACAACCTGACGGTGGGCGGTCTGGGCCAGACCACGGTCATCGGCATGGGCGGCGACCGGGTCATCGGCACGAACTTCGTCGACGCCCTGGAACTCTTCAATGCCGACCCACAGACAGAAGCAATCGTTATGGTTGGCGAGATCGGCGGAATTCAGGAGGAACTGGCGGCGGAATACATCAAGGCGAACGTCCGCAAACCCGTGGTAGCGTACCTTGCCGGTAAGTCCGCCCCCGCGGGCAAGCGCATGGGACATGCCGGCGCTATCATCGAAGGGAATCGCGGCACGTTTGCCTCCAAGGTCGAGGCGCTCACGGCCGTTGGTGCCCATGTGGCTTC
>DAHVXO010000108.1 GCA_027356675.1 Symbiobacteriaceae bacterium
ACCTGAGGTCGGCCCCGTGATCGATCAGGTGGGTGGCAAAAGAGTGCCGGATGGCGTGGGGTGTCACATGCATCAGAAGCGCCATCTTGCTGATGTAGCCATCGAGAATCCGCCGCACGCTACGGTCGGTGAGCCGCGTCCCCAGCTTGTTCAAGAAAAGCGGTTGGCGGCTGAACGACAGTTCCTGCTGGGCCGCCAGCGCCCGCATCAACAGGTGCGGCCGGCCCTGTTGCAGGTACACCCCCACCGCTGCGATGGCTTCGCTGCCAACAGGCACCGCCCGCTCCTTGCGGCCCTTACCGTACACGATAACCCAGCCTTCGCTCAGGTCCACCGTGGTCAGATTGAGGCCAACCAATTCGCTGACGCGCATACCCGTGGCATAAAGCAGTTCCAACAGAGCCTTGTCCCGCAGGCCAAGGAGCGTCGTCCGGTCAGGCAGGCTGAGCAGGCGGGTGAGGTCGGCCTCGGCCAAAAACACCGGCAACTTGCGTTCAAGCTTCGGCGAGCGCACACCCAGAACCGGGTTCGCCGGGAGGAGGTCCAGCCGGCAGAGATACTTGAAGAAGGAACGTAGGCACGAAAGCTTACGGGCAATTGTCCGGCGGCTGAATTCCTGCTTTTGCAGGAAGGCCAGAAATTCGCGGATCTTCAGATGGTTGACCGCCGCCAAATCGGCGAGCGAGGGAGACGGACCGGGGTCGCACGGTGTGTCCTGGTGAGGCCTCGTACGACCGGACCGCCTGCCGCCGACCACGGGCACATCCTTGCCGCTGGTGACGAGCCAGGTGCCAAATTGAGCCAGATCCAACTCGTAGCTGCGAATTGTGTGATCGGAGGCTGACTTCTCGACCCGGAGCGTTGCCAGGAACCCGGCGACCTCCGGTGACCAGCCGTGTCTGACCGTCGCCAAGGCCATCCTCCTTTGGCACATCAGGGCAAAACTGCGTGCTTTCCTTAGCGGTCGGCTTTTATCCTAGCACATAGTATGAGCCGGAGGCAAGACCACAATTCAGAAAATATCTCAATCCGGCATCATTTCGTTGTCACGATTTGTACCGGTCGTTTGGCGCGGCACACATCCGGGCTCCTGCTTGCGTGCCACATCCAGATTTAGGCCTCGTTTGTATTGGCGGCACCCGCGGGTTCGGAAACTGCTCCCAGGGGTGTCCTGCCAAGGGCCTGAGGTGCCCACGCGGCCAGGATTTGCAGCGCCCGGTCTGCGATGGTCCGCTTGCGCAGTCGCTTGTCTTTGATCTTCTCCCCACCCAGTTCCGGCATGATGCCGAACGCGATGTTCATGGGCTGGAAATGGTCGGGATCCGCGTGCGTGATGTAGTGCAACAGGGAACCGACTGCGGTCTCACGCGGGAAAACCACGGGCGCCTGTCCCAGCGCCAGGCGTGCGGCGTTGATGCCCGCTACCATTCCACCCGCTGCGCTCTCCACGTACCCTTCGACGCCCGTCATCTGGCCGGCGAAAAAGAGGTCGGGCCGGTTGCAGGACTGAAGAGTCGGCAGCAGGACCTTGGGTGAGTTGATAAAGGTGTTGCGGTGAATGACGCCCAGCCGTTCGAACTCGGCATTCTCCAGACCTGGGATCAACCGAAAGATGCGCTTTTGCTCAGGCCACTTGAGGCTAGTCTGAAAGCCGACGATGTTGTAAAGCGAACCCGCAGCATTGTCCTGCCGCAGTTGGACCACGGCATACGGGCGCCTTCCCGTGTGCGGGTCGGTCAGGCCGACGGGCTTGAGCGGGCCGTAACGCAGGACGTCAGGGCCGCGCCTGGCCATTTCTTCGACTGGCAGGCAGCCTTCGAAGAAGCTAACTTGCTCGTCTTCAGGGATATGGGGCATCGCTTTCTCGGCAGAGAGCAGCGCCGCCACAAACTCCTGATACTCAGCCTTTTCCATGGGACAGTTCAGGTATTCGTTGCCCTCGCCCTTGTCGTACCGGCTCTGCCGGAAGACCTTCTGTTGGTCGATGGACTCCAGGGTCAGAATCGGCGCGGCCGCATCATAGAAGGAGAGATACCGCTGGCCAGTGAAGCGCAGAATCTGCCCGGCCAGGGCCTCGGAGGTGAGGGGACCGGACGCGACGATAACGATGCCCTCCGTCGGGATTTCCGTGACTTCCTCACGTACAACCTCGATCAGCGGGTGGGAGACGAGGGCCTCTGTAACGCCTGCGGCGAAGTGCTCCCGGCTTACCGCCAGCGCCCCGCCGGCCGGTACAGCATGCGTGAGCGCCTGCTGCATAATGACCGAGCGCAGCCGGCGCATCTCCTCCTTCAACAGACCGACGGCGTTCTCCAAACCCGCGCCGCGCAAGGAGTTGGAGCAGAACAACTCAGCGAAGTCCCCGGTTTGGTGGACCGAGGTCTTGCGGACCGGCCGCATTTCGTAAAGCCGGACCCGGACACCAAGGGAGGCGGCCTGCCAGGCCGCCTCCGATCCCGCCAGGCCTGCGCCGATGACGGTGACACTTGGATTACTCATTATGAGGGCACCTCTTCCATTTCCTCCACCGGCTCGACGAATGTGCAGCCGGGCTGCTTGCACATGTGGACCAACCCCAGGTCCTTGTGCTTCTTCTCCAGCAGGTACGGAGAGCCGCACTCCGGGCACCGCCTTGCGACCGGCTTTTCCCAGGAGACAAAATCGCATTCGGGATAGCGGGAGCAGCCGAAAAACCGCCGGCCACCCTTCTTGGACTTCCGCTCTACAACCATGCCCTCGGTGCAGTGGGGACAGAGGACACCGGTCTCCTCAAGAATGGGCTTGGTATTCTTGCACTCCGGGAACCCGGGGCAAGCCAGGAACTTGCCGAAACGACCATACTTGATAACCATGAGTTGGCCGCACTTCTCACACTTGACGTCAGAGACCTCGTCCTCGAGCTCGAAGCCGCCAATCTTCTCCTCGGCATCCTTAAGCGTGGCCTGGAAGGGGCCGAAGAACTCACCGAGCACCTCGCGCCAGTCGGCTTCGCCCTCTTCGATATGGTCCAGTTCGCCTTCCATGGCCGCCGTGAACTCGACGTCGATGATCCGTGGGAAGTACTCCTTAAGGATATCGATCACTAGTTGACCGAGTTCCGTGGGGGCGAAGCGCTTCTCTTCCTTGATGACGTACCCGCGCGCCTGAATGGTTTCGATGATCGGGGCGTAGGTGGAAGGCCGCCCGATGCCGCGTTCCTCAAGCGCCTTGACCAGCATGGCCTCGGAGAATCGGGGCGGCGGTTGGGTGAAATGCTGCCGCGGCGTCAAATCGAGCAGGGTCAGCGATTGACCCTCCGACAACTCGGGCAGAAGCCCTTCCTCTTCAGCGGGGGTCTCTTCGTCCACGCCCTCGATATAGATTTTCATGAAGCCTGCGAACTTCAGGGTTGAGCCGCTAGCCCTGAACACCTGGTCACCTGTTTGGATATCGACGCTCACGGTGTCCATGACTGCCGGAGCCATTTGTGAAGAGACGAACCGCTCCCATACCAGCCGGTAGAGCCGGTATTGATCCTGCGTGAGGAACCCCTTGACGGACTCTGGGGTCCGGGGGACCTCCGTGGGACGGATGGCCTCGTGAGCGCCTTGTTCACCGGCCTTCTTTTCGGCCTCGCGCTTCTCCAAGGGGATGTACTCCGCGCCAAACGTATCCCGGATGTAGTGATGCGCCGCCGTCTCGGCTTCGGCTGCAATTCGGGTCGAATCGGTACGGATATAGGTGATCAGACCAGTATGGCCGGCGTCGCCGAGGTCAAGACCTTCGTAAAGTTGCTGGGCCACCGCCATGGAGCGCCGGACGGTGAATCCCAGCTTCCGGGACGCCTCTTGCTGGAGACTGGACGTGGTGAACGGGAACGCCGGGTTGCGGCGCTTCTCCCGCCTCTTGACGCTGAGAACCCGGAAGGCCTCAGTAGCCACAGCACTGACCACCGCCTGGGTCTCGGCCTCAGTCCTGAGGTCCACCTTACCGATGGTAGTACCGACATACTTGACCAGGAAGTGGGCCGCACCGATCTCACTGGCGAGGCGGGCCGTTAGCGACCAGTACTCTTCCTTGACGAACGTCCTGATCTCTTGCTCACGATCGACAATCAGCCGCACGGCCACCGACTGGACCCTGCCCGCCGACAGGCCGCGCCGGACTTTACGCCACAGGAGCGGGCTCAGCTTATAACCGACCAGGCGGTCGAGGATGCGCCGGGCCTGTTGGGCCTCCACACGCGAACGCTGAATCGTCCGCGGACGCTTGATTGCCTTTTGGATCGCATCCTTGGTGATCTCATGAAACTCGATACGAACCGGCTGGTCCTGGTCTAACTTGAGTACCTGGGCCAGGTGCCAGGAGATTGCCTCTCCCTCCCGGTCCGGGTCAGTGGCGAGGAACACCTTGTCGGCCTTGCGAGCCGTGTCGCGCAGTTCCTTGAGGATGTCGCCTTTACCGCGAATCGTGATGTACTTGGGATCGAAGCCAGCTTCAACGTCCACACCGAGCTGGCTCTTCGGCAGGTCCCGAATATGCCCCATGGAGGCCTTGACGGTAAACCGCCGCCCAAGGAATTTTTCAATAGTCTTGGCCTTGGCTGGAGACTCTACAATGATCAGGTTCTTGGACAAGCTTGCCCACACCCCCGTGCGACCTCCCACCTGGTCTGGACCCGGTGGTTCCCTTAGACTATTCCGCCGATATCCCTTTTATCCGCTTCGGACGTACTGGCCACCAGGCAGGCGGCGTACGAGCCCTTTGACCTCGAGAATCGTCAGGATTCCCTGGACTTGTCCGGGGGCCATGCCGCTGGTTTCAACAAGGTCTCCTGCCCATTGCGGCTCCAATCCCATACCACGCAACACACGTTCCTCACTTGGCTCCAGGGTCCCCTCGGCTGAGCTGGGCGCTGCCGGCGCTGGAAAGCCAAGTCCCGCCAAAATCTCTCGGGCGGTGGTGGCCAGGGCGGCACCCTCCTGAATCAGCCGGTGCGGGCCCAAAGACATTGGACTGGTGATGGGACCGGGAACCGCAAAGACATCACGCCCCTGGTCGAGGGCAGCATCCACGGTGATGAGTGTTCCAGAATGCTCTCCTGCCTCCACCACGACCGTGCCATGAGCGAGACCGCTGATGATGCGGTTCCGCTCCGGAAAGAACTCACCGCGAGGTTCACAACCAGGCGCCCGCTCAGAGATGACCGCACCGGTCTGCATGATTCGGCGATACAGGGGAGCGGCTTCAGCGGGGTAACAGACATCCGCACCGCCAGCCAGCACGGCGATCGTGGTCCCCCCCGCCTCGAGGGCCCCCTGATGGGCAGTGCAATCGATTCCTCGGGCCATTCCACTGACTACCACCGCCCCTGCGGCGGCGAGCTCCCGGCCAATCCGATAGGCCACGGACCGACCGTAGGCAGTGGGCTTTCGGGTACCCACGATGGCGATGGTGGGCCGGGCGTCGGGTAGCCAGGGGCCGATCTGGTAGAAATAGGGCGGTGGGTTCGGGATGAGCCGTAACCGCACCGGGTAGTCCGGGTCAAGGATCGCCACCAGCCGCATTCCAGCGGCCCGGGCCGCTGCCCATTCCCTTTCAGCCTCTGTGATGATCTTGGGGTCAGTGCGGGCCGCGATTGCGGCCAGCGCTTGCGGCCGGTGCCACCCGCTGACCTGCTGCAGGTCGCTGGCGGTCAGGCACCAGGCGTCCGCCGGGTCCGGACAGGTCAACATCAGGTCGGCGAGCCGCTTGCGACCGACACCTGCGGCTCTTGACAAGACCAGCCAGACCAGCGGTCCCTCCACGGGCCATTCTCCTCTCGGTGAAGGGGCCTTCACCAGTGCTACCGGGGCCGCGCTGGTAACTTCTGTGCGGCCGACAGCAGCAGCATAACCTGCGCCAGGCCCTTGGTGAGCGGAGCGGTGTGAATATATTCATCGACCCTGTGCCCGTTCCCGCCGAGGGTAACCCCCACGGTCACTGCCGGA
>DAHVXO010000110.1 GCA_027356675.1 Symbiobacteriaceae bacterium
GAAGCCAACGGCAGTGGGCAGATTCACCACTAGGCGAGTGGGGTCAACCCGAGCGAAGGGAGCATCGATGTGACCCACATCCAAACCCAGAAATGGCCGATTGTCGATACAGCACACGGGGAAGCTGCAAATGGTGCCAGCATTGGTAAAGGGAGTGACGCTGGCCACCTGCGGCTCGCGCAAGGGCGCCAAAAGCCGCTCCAGCCAAAGGTTGGGCAACCGGATATCCGTGTTGAGCAGGGCCACATCGCTCTGGCTTTCGGCCAGAGCCCGGTTCACCGTCCCCACGAAACCAAGATTACTGGCATTCCTCAGCAAAACCGCGTCGGGTCTTTGGGCCACCATGGCTTCCAAAAAAGGCCATACGCGCGGATCGGTGCTGGCATCGTCCACGATGATCAGGCGATAGGGCTCGGTGCTGTGGGCCAGCAGACTGGTGAAAAATCCCTCCAGATGTTCCCAGCCATTGTAGACCGGCACGATGAGATCGACGGGGCCATGGGCCGGGAGAGCGGAAAATTCCCCTTGGGGAGAGAGCAAGGCCAGGCCTTTCTCTAGGTACGGATCGGTCACGGGTCCCGAATCCTGGGCTTCTGCGGCGAGGAAGCGCCGGGCATGGCGCAGACGGGAGAGGCGCATCCACCCTCGGCGCAGGGGCGCAGTGACGCGCCAGGAACGCGAGGCATAGACGCTTGCGAGCTCGGCTTCCCGATCAACTATGGTTGTTTGTTGTTGGGCGATGGTCTGTTCCAGTTCGGCGATGGTCTGTTCCCGCTCGGCGATGGTTGCCTCCCGCCGAATGGTCACGGAATGCAGATAGTCATTTTCCCGCTCCAGCTTTTGTCGTTCCAGCCTCGTATCTTCCCAACTTTGGTTGACGGCCATGTAATCGGCAGACATCGGCCAGGAGAGGGTGATCTCCAGGCTGTGCGCCATGGCGACCTGCTGGGCGGGTGTCGGCAAAAGTATCCACGGATCATCGTGAAGCAAAGTGAGAAGGACCCCCCTCTGCGCTCCGGGCAGCGGTGCCGGGAAGATACCGTGGAGGGTGTCGAAGAGCGTTTCGCTGGTACCTTCCCAAACCCACAGGGGATTTTGCTGATCATCCAGCAGCCGCAAGCGGTAGAGATGAAGAAAACCCGCGCGATCCCCTGGATCCAGGCGCAGGCGGTGAATCGACCTCCCCGGCACCGCAAGCGTCACCGTCTGGCGCGCCACGCCCAAGGGTAGGCGCAGGCGGGTGCAGCGGGTTTCGCTGAACTCCTCTCCTGGCCCCGCAGCGTAGAGCTTGACGGTAAAGCCCGGGCCAGGAAAAGGCACCCTGCTGACGTCCGGCAGGGGGAGTGCTCCTACCACCTCCGGACGGGCGGCCACGATGAACTGGTAGGTGCTGCTCTCGGGCCAGCGGCCCAGCTCTGCCATCAGGGACGGGCTCCAGGGCTCGGGCAGGCGGTTCCTGAACTCTGATTCCTGCACGTCCAGGATGACCCGGTCCACGATCTCCCCGGCCAGGCCATGCTCCGTCAGCAGGCGCAGAAAACTGCGCCCGGTGAAAAAGCGCAGATGAGTGGCATCCAGGAGTCCTTCGGGACCATACCGGAAGTCTCCGGCCAGAAGTTCCAGGAGGATGCCGAGGTGGCCGACATTGGGAATGGAGACAAGGATTTGCCCCTGGGACACCAGCAGGGCCGGAAGCTGGTCCAGGACCCGACCGGGGTCCACCAAGTGCTCCAGGACGTCGGCGCAGACGATGACGTCGTATGCGCCGTCGGGGAAGCAGGCGCGCAAGTCGGCGATCTCCAGGTCGGCCTCGACAACCTCGTGATAAGTCTGCCGGGCGATGGCGGCGGCGGCCGGGACGCTCTCCACCCCATCCACGATACAGCCCTTGGCCGTGACCAGATACCGGCCCAGCACCCCCACGGCGCAGCCCAGATCCAGCACCCGACTGCCCGGATCAATGCGGCGGGCGATGCAGGCGAGGCTGTCGCTGCCGTCGGGATCGAGGGGCGGGCGCTCGTAGAGGTGGAGGGTCTCGCTCATACGTTCCCCGCGAGGAGCCGGGCGGTGCGGGCGCAGTTGCGCAGGAGGACGCTACGCTCCAGGGCATCCGGGTCGGTGCCCGGCAGTCGGCGGCGCACGAGCGCCCGCCAGAGGACCCGGTCCAGGCGGCTGCGCGACTCCAGCAGAGCGAGGGTCTCCTCGTTCATCTCCCGGGAGAGAATCCCCCTGCGCTCGGCGGGGACGGGCGGGGTAGCGTTGCTGCACGACAGATGGAAGGGTTCGCCCAGCCAGTCCTGGAGGCGTTGCGCCATGGCCGAGTTCTCGACCACGTCGGCGAAGGCCAGGCGATCCAGCACCCCCTGCGCCGCTTTGAGCAAAGCCGGGGCATCCCGGTGGGCGATGGGCGCGCGGAGCGGAATGCGGGGATCGGGCGAGAGCAGCATACGCACGGTGATATTGTCGGTCTGGCAATAGAGATCGGGGTCGCTCAGGAATGCGCCCAGCGGGTTGCGAGCGCGCTGCACCCGATCGGTCCAGTCGCCCCAGCCAGCCAGATCTGTCTCTTCGTGGCCACGCCAGAACAGCCAGAGGGACAGGAGCCGGGACACAGGTTCGCGCAGGATCGTGATCAACTGCCCTTGGGGATAAGCGGCCATCAGGTGGTGATAGCCAAAGTGGCCGGCCACGAAATCGGCAGGCGCGGGCAGGAGATTGTGTTCTCCATAAACATGGGCGGCGATGGCGGGAGCCATGCCGGAGAAGGCATCAAAGGCGCCAAACACACTGGTGTCGAAACCACGGACGACCGTTTGCGGATGGATGGCGGCTTGGAGACCCTCGGCCAGACTGCTGCCGGCGGACTTTGGGATGTGCAGGAAAAGCAAGGGGCGCTGCGGGTCGCGGGCGGGCACCGACCGCTGGCGAGGCCAGACAGAAAAGTGGATAGGCATCAATGTGGGCTCCGGAAAAAGAAGGCGCCATGAAAAAGGGGGAGGCAAGCCTCCCCCCAATAGTTTGTACTGTTAGACCTTACTGCGGCAACACCGCGTTGCTCAGGCCATTGAAGTACGTGGACGGAACCAACTGCGTGCCAAGAATACCGCCGCTCAGCGTCAGGTTGTAGAACTGCTTGCTGTACGGGTTGCTCGCGCCGTAGGTATTGGCCAGACTGGACTTGCCAGCGAAGTTGATGGCGCTGTTGTAGTTGGTCTGCACCGTACCCGTACCCGCCAGGTCCTGGTTGGTCAGGAAGAAGATCCCCGTCCGCCCATTGCCGTTGTTCACCGTGTTGTTCAAGTTGCCAGTGAGGGTGATGCTGTTGAGCCCGCTCAGCGAGAAGGGCGCACCGACATTGGCGATGTTAGCCATTACGACGGTGCCGGGGTAGTAGAAGCCGGCAGCACCCACCGTAATATTACCCGTTGCCGAGAGGCTGAAGGCACCAGAAGCCTGACTTCCGACTGGAACCGAACCCGGCTGTGTGATGACCGGCGTTCCACCGGTAATGGTCGGGCTGCCGTTCACCGCCAGGTTCATGTACTGCGAACCGGTGCCGTTGGCGGTCAGACTAACATTGACAAGACCACCTTGGGCATTCAGTAGAACTGCACGCTGATAGTTGTAGAGGTTGCTCGTCGGCATGTTGGGGTTGTTCATGTTGCCAGCGAGGGTCAGGGTAGCAGTGCCGCCGCTGGAAACCGCCATGCCGTTGCTGCCGTTGTAGGTCTGCAGGCTGCCTGCGGTCACGTTCAAGATGCTCGTCGAGCTGCTACCTAGGGTGCCGCCGCCAACAACGATGGTGCTTTTGCTGTTACCGACCACATCCAACGTCGTCGCTCCCAGGAAGGAGCCGGTCTGCGCCAGACCGAGGTTCGCACCGCCGTCCGTCTGGCCGCTGCCGATGTTGACCTGCACCGTCGTCGCCGCAGTGTTCGCATACCCGCTATTGGCGAGGAAGCGGACGGACTGACCAGTGATTGTATCAGCGGCATCGCTATACAACTGTGTCCCTACCAGGACCAAACCGGCACTTGTAGAAGGAGTCGCCAGGCTGACGCCGCCGAGACTATCCGTCGTATTGAATGACGAGGGTGCGCTCGTAGCGCCATAGTTTAAGGTGCCCAGCAGGTTTATGTTGGCGCCGGTGACAGTCAGGGTCGCGCCAGATGAAGCGAAGTTGATGGTGCCGTTGTTAGCGGCCAAGCCGGTGGCGTTGATGGTGACTGCTGTACTGGCGTTGATGATGAAGCCGTTGTTGACCACATTGGCGCCGGCAGTGGCGTTAGCAGCCAAGGTTACTGAATTGCTAGACGCATTAATCGTGCCGCCGCTGTTGTTGATACCCGCTGCGCCAGTGGCAGTGATATTAAAGCCCCCGGCTGAGGTGCCAATCAGCGTACCGGTATTCACGATGCCGCCGGCAGTGATGTTGTTCGTGAGCGTGGTGGTGCCGTTGTTGGTGAAGGTTCCGGCGATGAGGCTTGAAGCGGCAGAGTTCAGGGTGATTGTTGAGCCATTGGCCACATTGACGTTACCGGCAGCGGCGATGCTACCCAAGGTGCTTGCGGCCGTCGGATTGATGTTCAGCACCGCGCCGGTTTGCAACAGCGCAGCGGCGCCTGTGCCAGCGGAGAATGTGCCAGTAGTGGCACCACCCGTAAAGTTAAAAGCCTGACCCGCAACAAGAGCAGAGTTGGAGCTTGGATTCACACCGACGTTCACGTTACCCGCGCCCGCTACGAGGAGGTAACCTGCAGTGATACTTGCGCCAGGATTGATCGTCACGTCCCCAGCGCTGGTCAAGGTCCCAGAGGTCACAGCGATGTCTGCGCTCGTACTTGTACCGCCAGCAATGAATGATGCCGCATTTAACTGGTAGCCGACCAAGGCCACGGCGCCAGCAGCATCAATGGTAGCATTAGGGCCGACAATAATACCGTTACCATTGGCCACGAAAAGGGAGCCAACAGTGCCTGACGTATTCAAGGTGCCATAGATCTGGGACGGATTGCCGGTCAAATCGCTAATCAATACCGGAACAGCGGCCGTACTTGCATTCACGATCGTCAAAGTGGCGCCGGAACCGATGTTGAAACCGGCGGAAGTCGCCGCGGCGCCGCTGGCCGCAGATACTGCCGTAGTTAACGGGGTGCCGCCCCACTGAAGAACGGTGGGGGTGCTAACACCTGTCCCGGCACTAAGGCTGATGGCAGCCGAACTGGCGTTGCCGGAGGTGACATAGGTGGTGCCGGCCTGATTGGTAGAAAACGCGCCCGGCAAGGTGCCATTCGCGGGCGCGGTCACGGCTGCCATGGCGGCCGGGGCTGCCAAGGCCAGGATCATAGCGCCAACAATGGGGCGCAGATTATTGTGGTTCTTCATACTCATTTGCGTGTCTCCTTTGGAGATGGTTGAACTTCAAGGCCTTGAAAAAGCGCCATACACTGGCGCCGTCCTGCCCGACGGGATCGCTGCCCTGATCCGGCGCCGGTACTTAAGTGCAGAGGAACCAGTAAGCAAACCGGCGCGGCGCCGCGCCGCTTCGGAATCCCCCTGCACAAGCTCCATCCCTGCTGCAGTAATCCGGCAGAGGACATACTGATGAGTATATAACCACACCAGCACGGGATGCCTTGTAGGATTTATACGACGAAACGGGCGGGATGGCAAGCAAAACCGGATCAGCAAAACCCGATCAGGACCGTCCTTTGCATGACCGCCCAAGCCAACACCCGGGCGGTTTTGCGGAATTTGGCGTACAACCCCCTGCCGGGAGACCCGTGAATGATGTTACAATACGCAAAATAAGGAGGAAGCATGGAACCGACAAGCCCAAACCCCGACGCCACCCAACTGGTCCAGCAGGGCTTGGCCCTGCATCAGCAGGGACGGGTGCTGGAAGCCGAGCCATTTTACCGGCGGGCGCTGGCCCTGGAGCCGGAGCAGTCCGACGCCCTGCACCTGCTGGGCGTGGTGCTGAGCCAGAAGGGCAATCAGGGCGAAGCCGAAACACTGGTGCGGCGCGCCTTGACGGTGCAGCCGCACCACACCGCCTATCACAACAGCCTGGGGCGGATTCTTCTGTTACAGGGGCGCATGGAGGAGGGCATCGCGGCCCTGGAGGAGGCCCTGCGGCTCGCGCCCCAGAACCCGGAGGCGCATTTCAATGTGGGCGAGGCCCTGCTGGCCCAGAATCATCCCGGCCAGGCCGAGCCCCGCTACCGCCGCGCCCTGGAACTCAAACCCACCCACGCCAGCGCCGCCTTCGGCCTGGGCCGGGCCCTCTGGGCCCAGGGCGATCAGCCGGGGGCGCTGACCTGGTTTCAATTGGCGTCCCTGCTGGAGCCCGGCAATGCGGTGATGCTGAACCAGTTAGGGGTGGCCTATATGGTGCTGGGACATCGGGAGGACGCGCAAAAGGCCTTTGACTGCCTCTTACAGCTCACCCCCGAAAACCCGGAGGCCCTGGCCAACCTGGCGGTGCTGGTCAACGGTGCCGGTCAGCGGGAAGCGGCCGTTTCCTACTACGAACGGGCCCTGGCGCAACGACCGGACCTGCCCTCGGCCCTCGACGGCTATATCGAGGTGCGCCGCCAACTCTGCGCCTGGGAGGGGTTGGACGATTTACAGGAGCGCATCGTAGCGGCCGTGCGCAGCCGCGTGGCCGCCGGTCAGCCCGCCGGCATCCGCGCCTTTACGGTCCTGTACCTGCCCTTCACCCCGGAGGAACAACTGCAAGTGGCGCGGGATGAATCGCGGGCGCTGGCCCAGGGCGTGGGTGATCCCTTGTGGGGAGAGACCGCGCGGCGAGAAGGACGCCTGCGCATCGGCTATCTCACCTCCGACGCCCGCAACCATCCCATCGGGCATCTCCTGGCGGAGATCTTCCGGCTCCATGATCGGGAGCGCTTTGAAGTTTTTGTCTACAGTACCGGCGTGGATGACGGCAGCCCCATCCGCCAGAAGATCCTTCTTGGTGCGGAACACTTCCGCGAGGCGCGGGGGATGACCAGTGCGGCCCTGGCGGAGCAGATCGCCGCCGACGGAGTGCAAATCCTGGTGGACCTCATGGGGCATACGGCGGATACGCGCATGAGCGTACTGGCACGCCGCCCCGCGCCGCTGCAGATGCATTATCTGGGCTTTCCGGGCAGCACCGGGGCGGAGTTCGTGGACTATCTCATCACCGACAGCTACATCACCCCGCCGGAACGTCCGGACCTCCTTACCGAAGCACCCGTCTATCTGCCTATTTATCAGCTCAACGGCCACCGTTATCTGCCCGCAGGGCAGAGCTACCGGCGGGTGGATTTC
>DAHVXO010000146.1 GCA_027356675.1 Symbiobacteriaceae bacterium
TTGCCCTTCATCTCCTCCAGAGGCCAGGCTCGCCCATAGGGGCCGCGCAGACCTACCACATCGCCCACAGAGAGCCGCTCCATTGCCCTGGTCACATTGCCCACCGCCCGGATCGTGTGCTGGAATTGTCCCGGCACATCCGGATCGGAACTGAGGGAAACGGCGGCCTCCCCGGCGCCCCAGACGGTGAGCATGTTAAACTGCCCGGGCCAGAAGGAATAACGCTCCCGCAATTCGTCGCTGGCGAAGGCCAGGGTATAGGTCTGCGTATCGGCGTTCTCCCGTCGAATATCCTGAATGACAGCGGGCTGAGGCAGCAGTGGGCTGGCCATTCGTGGCGACGCCGAGTCGATGGGCTGGTAAAATGGCGAGGTCATGTGTCGTTTCCCTCCCTGATGCTGGCTGCCACCCGGGTGATGTCGATCTTGACCGGACACCAGACGATGCAGCGACCGCAGCCGACGCAACCGAAGGTGTCGAACTGCTCTACCCAGTAGGAGAGCTTATGGCTTACCCAATGCCGGTAGCGCCCTTTGAGCGCATCCCGGAAGTTACCCCCATGCACCGCTGCGAACTGCTGGGTGAAGCAAGAGCCCCAGGTCCGCTCCCGCTCGACCTGCTGCAGCCGCACGTCCACCCGATCGTTTACGTCATAGCAAAAGCACGTGGGACAGGTCATGGTACAGTTGGTGCATCCGAGGCACTGCTTCTCCATAGCGTCCCAGACCGGGTGTTCCGGGTTCGCCCGCAGCAGCTCAGGCAGCCCGGCGGTGTCTATACGGCGCCCCATCTGCTGCCGTGCCTCCTCGATGCGCGCCGAGGCAGCCGCTTCGTCGCCTTCCTGCGCCGGACTGGTGGGTAGTTCCACCAGGATGCGCTCGCCCTGTTCGCTCCCCGCCTCCAGGAGGAAGCGGTCGGGCAGTTCAGTGAGGACCAGGTCGTACCCGGCTTCAGCCCGGGGGCCTGTGCCCATGGATTCGCAAAAGCATAGAGGTCCGGCGCGGTGGCAGTTGGCCGCCACGACCAGCGAGCCCTGGCGACGGCGGTGAAAGGGGGTGTCAGGGTGGTCGCCCCCCAGGAATACCCGATCCAGGATCTGAAGGCCGTGCAGGTCACAGGGGCGAATGCCGAAGAAGGCCAGAGGCCGCTCCGGACCGGACTCCTCAACCATCCGGAAACCCTCCGGGGTCACCTCGCCGGAGAACAGGGTCAGGTGCGAAGGGTGTACTTGGCGCTTCACTGAGTCTGCACCGTTGGTATAGGCGAAAAGTGTGCCATCCTCCTCGCGCTCGAGCCGATACTCTCCGGGAGCAGCAACCTCCCGCAACCCGTAGGCAATCTCCGCGGGTTCCCGAATGGGGCGAAACACAATGCCGCCATCGCGGACCACCGGCGCGACGACCTCATAGTCCCGCAGCAATCGCGCGACTAGTTGGTGAAGGTCTGATTTCTCAAGGATCGCTGTCCGACGCGTCTGAGTTGCCATGCGCGGCTCCTCCCTCCCTTCACTCCAAGTTCTGGTGGATCTCATGGACGGCACTGGGCAGCCTGACTACAAACGTCGAACCCTGTCCCTCCTTGCTCTGCAACGCTATGGAGCCTTCGTGCGCCTGCACCACGGCTAGGACGATCGCCAGTCCCAGTCCGGTGCCTCTTTCAGGCAACTCCCGGGCGTTGTGCGCCCGGTAGAACTCGTCAAAGATGCGACCCTGCTCCTCCGGGGGGATGCCAATACCTGTGTCGCTCACCGTGAGTACCAGTTGGTCGCCCTGCTCCTCCACGGAGACGGTGACCGTACCGGGGGCCGGCGTGTATTTGAGAGCGTTGTCCACCAGGTTTTCCAGTACTTGCTCGACGCCTTCCCGGTCTGCCACCAGACAAAGGGAGGAGGGGGGCAAGGGGGCTTGCAGGACCAAACCCCGGTGTTCCGCCACTGGGCGAAACGCCGCCAGGATCTTCTCCATCGCCGCGGCCAGCGGGAAATGCTGTGGGGGCGCCTTCGTTCCGGCCTCCCGTGCCCTCGCCAGGGTCAGAAGATCGTTCACAATGCTTACTGCCTGTCCCGTCCGACGCTCGGCCCGCTGCAGAAGGTCCTGGACCCCCGGCGCCACCTCTCCGGCCATTCCCTGCAGTGCCACCTGCAGCAGGCTCTCGACAGCAGCAATCGGCGTTTTCAGATGGTGTGATACCTGCCGGAGATAGACGGACTTGGCCTGTTCGGCCGCGGCAGCTCGGTGGTAGGCTGCGGCCAGCTGTTCCTCCCGGAGACGGAGCCGAGCCCTGATGGAAGAGGTGATGTACACACTTGCCAGGAGGGTGGTGGCCATCGCCCCGGTTGTCTCCACAAGGAAGGCCGGGAACCGATAGAGCGGCACAGGGGCCGCCGAAAACAGGTCGACATGGCGGAGGACGCCAGTGGCCTCGCCCGCCGCCAGCCCAGCAAACAGGGTCACCGCCAACCCGGCGAGAGCGTAGGCGGTACGTGGCGACAGAAAAATGCTGGCGATGATACTGTGGAAGACGAAGTAGGCGGCGAAGGGATTCTCCGCTCCGCCTGTGAAGTGCAAGAGCAAGGCCAGCGCGAACAGGTCGGCAGCGATCTGGAGGGCCACCAGCCACCTGGCCGGTGCGGTAGAGGCGTGGTCAGGGATCGGTAACTCGCCCTCCACCTGGCCGTTCACTGCCGGCAACCAACGACGGGACAGCAGGGCAAAGACCAGGTTGTACATGGCGATGGTGACGGCTAGCAGGCTGAGCTCCCACGCGGGCAGGTCTAGTCCCAGGGCAACCCGGCCAAGGACGGCCAGAAGGGCAACCCCGGCAGCAGCAAACCAGCGCAGCCGGATCAACCAGCCGAGGCGCTGGGGCAATTCGACATCCACCAGGGTTTGCGAGCTCATGGCCGGAAGATCAATCGCCGCACCCGCTCCAGCAGGTCGCCGGGGGACACCGGCTTGTCCAGGAAATCCTGGATCGGAAGGTAGTCGCCCTGGCCGTAGGCCGGGTCCCGTTCGTCCGGATAGAAGCGCATCGGGGTCGTTCGGTGGAGCGAGCTAAGAACGGCGACCGGTGTGCGGCTGAGGACCAGGTCGGGATCCCGACGCAAGTCCCACACAAAGTGAAACCCCTCCGTGCCCTCGGGCATCATCACATCGACCAGGATCACATCCGGGTGCTCCTGCCGGGCCTTTTGCAGCCCCTCATGCGGGGTGGAGGCGATAAGTACCCGATAGTTCCCACTCTCCAAGATCAGGCGCAACGACTCGGTCATGTCCTGGTCATCGTCGACAATCAGGATGGTCCCGGAATTGGACATGAAACTCCCTCCCCTCGTCACCAGGTGTCCACAGTGCTAACAGATGCGTGGCAGCTGGTCCCCCGGCAAAAGGTCCACTACCCGCGTGGAGCCGAGGCGGGTGCGCATCACCACCAGTCCGGGGTGCTCATCCACCACCCGCCCGATGATCGCGGCCTCGCGCCCCTCCGGCCGACGTCGCATCGCGGCCAAAATCCGCTCGGCATCCTCCGGGGCCACGAAGGCCACCAGCTTCCCTTCGTTGGCCACATAGAGCGGGTCCAGCCCCAGCAGTTCGCAAGCGGCGGCCACCGCCCCCGGCACCGAAATGGTGTCCTCGTCCAGCACGATACCTGTGCCCGAGGCCTGGGCAATCTCGTTGACCGCACTGGCCAAGCCGCCCCGCGTGGGATCCCTCAGGGCGTGAAGGCGCCCGCCGACCGCCAACATCTCTGCCACCAGTCGGTGCAGAGGCGCTGTGTCGCTCTCCAGGTGGGTCTCGAACTCGAGCCCCTCCCGAACTGACAGGATGGTGATCCCGTGCTCCCCTATGGCTCCACTTAAAATCACCCGGTCCCCCGGACGCACGAGGCGTGACCCCAGTTCAACCCCCGGACCCACCAGGCCCACGCCGGAGGTGGTCAGGAACACGCCGTCCGCCTTCCCACGTTCCACCACCTTCGTGTCGCCTGTCACCAGCTGGACCCCGGCCTCGGCGCAGGCCTGCTGGACCGAGGTGGCAATGCGCTCCAGGTCCGCCATGGGGAACCCCTCTTCCAGGATACAGGCCAGACTCAAGAAAAGAGGTTGTGCTCCTCCCATCGCCAGATCGTTGATGGTGCCGTTGACGGCCAGGCGCCCGATGTCGCCTCCGGGGAAGAAGATCGGGCTGACCACGTAAGAGTCCGTAGTCAAGGCCAGGCGCCCACCTGCCATCTCCATTACCGCCTGGTCGTTAAGCGCGTCCAGGTACGGGTTGGCAAAGCGGGACAGGAAGACTTGCTTGATCAGATCCAGGCTCATCCGACCACCGCTGCCGTGCCCCATGACGACGGTCTTGTAGTTGCTGGCGGGAACGGGGCAACTCAGGCTGTTATCCACCACGGCTTACCTCCCCTCTTTCTCCGCTACCCCCCGAGTCGATAGCGACCGAAGTTGAAGTAGGCGGCGCAGGCACCTTCGCTGGAGACCATCGGCGCACCAAGGGGATTCATCGGGGTGCACCGAGTACCGAAAGCCGCACACTCCGGCGGTTTTCTTCGCCCCTGCAGGATCTGCCCGCTGATGCACTCCTCCGGTTCGCGAGCCGTGATCCCCTCCACGCCGAAACGGAGTGCCGCGTCAAACTCGGCATACTCCGGCCGCAGACCGTAGCCGCTCCCAGGGATCACCCCAATCCCCCGCCAGGCCCGGTCGATGGGCTCGAACACTTCGGCCACCAGCGCTCGGGCCGGCAGGTTCCCCTCCCGGCGAACCGAACGGCTGTACTGGTTTTCCACTTCGGAACGCCCCTCCTCCAGCTGCCGGACGCACATGAGAATCCCCTGAAGGATGTCGGCCGGCTCAAAGCCCGTGACCACAATAGGCGCGCGGTACTCCCGGGCCAGGGACTCATACTCTTCATAGCCCATCACGGTGCAGACATGGCCTGCGGCCAGGATCCCTTGAACCCGGTTGTCGGGCGCAGAGAGAAGGAAGCGAAGTGCGGGGGGGACCGTGACATGGGAGACCAAAAGGGAGAGATTCCGTAGCCCCCGGCGCCGGGCCTCCCTGGCGGCCATGGCATTTGCCGGGGCGGTCGTCTCAAAGCCGATGGCGAAAAAGACCACCTGCCGCTGGGGGTTGGCCTCGGCAATGGCCAGGCAGTCCAGCGGGGAGTACACGATCCTCACGTCACCACCCCGCGCCCTGACCGCGAACAGATCCCCGGCACTGCCCGGCACCCGCAACATGTCGCCGAACGAGCAGAAGATCACCTCAGAACGAGCAGCGATTGCCAGGGCCTGGTCGATCAGTTCGACCGGCGTCACACAGACTGGACAACCCGGCCCGTGCACCAGTTCCAGGCCTGGCGGAAGCAACTGCTCGATGCCGAATTTGATGATGGCGTGGGTCTGCCCGCCACAGACCTCCATCAGGGTCCAAGGGTGGCGGACGGCGTCGCGGAGGAGGTTAGCGCAGCGCCCCACAATGCCGGCGTCGCGGTACTGGTCGATGAACCTCACCGATCCTGTCCCCCTTCCTCCAGCTCACCCATCTGTGCGAGGTAGGTATAGACCCGACGGGCCTCTGCTTCATCGACCCGGCTGATGGCGAACCCGGCGTGGACGATGGTGTATTCCCCGATGTGCAGCTCGGGTACGTATTCGAGGCAAACCTTCTTGGTCACCCCGCCGAAGTCGACCCGACCCAGGCGCAGACCCTCCTCGAACAGGATCTCGACGACCTTCCCTGGAATCCCCAAGCACATGCCTTTTCCCCACTTTCCGGTCTCCTCACGCGCCAGCGATCATCGCAGCCGCCACCACCGCCTGGCCCAGGCTCAGGCCACCATCGTTGGGAGGCACCATGCGGTGGGTGTAGACCATAAAACCTTCCCGCTCGAGTCCCTCCGTTACCTGCACAAGCAGCCGCAGGTTCTGGAATACGCCGCCCGACAAGGCCACGGCGCCTATGCACCAGCGCTCCCGGAGGACTGCGCACACTTCGACGATCATGGCGGCAAGGCCGTTCTGGAACCGAGCCGCGATGACCCCGACGGGCGTTCCCTGGCGCACATCGTTCACCAGTTCGCGCCACAGAGGCCCCGTTTCGATGACCCAGGTTTCCCCTTCGCAACGGCGCAGTGGAATCGGATAACTCTGCCGGCAGGCACGATCCACCGCCGCTTCCAACGCCATGGCGGCCTGACCCTCAAACCGTGCCATCGTGCAGATCCCCGTGACGGCAGCCACGGCGTCAAACAGGCGGCCCACGCTGGACGTTGGCGGGCTGTTCAGACCCCTTTCCATGACCCGGTCGAGCATGCGCCAGTTCTTCCGGCCCACCGCAGCCAGAAGGGGCAAATCAAGGTCCTGGTGGGCGGGGCCGAAGGCGCCCCTCAGGTGCGCCGCGGCCATTCGCCACGGCTGGTGGATGGCTTGCTCACCGCCGGGCAGAGGCACGTATGCCAGGTGCACCACGCGCCGGTAGGATGCCAGGTCGGCGATTAGAAACTCCCCACCCCAGACCGCTCCATCAACCCCGTAGCCCGTACCATCAAAGGCCACCCCGATCACCGGACCGGCGACACCATTGTCGGCAAGGCAGGCCGCGATGTGGGCGTGGTGGTGCTGAACGCCCACCCGATCCACTCCTTCCAGGGACAGGGCGAAGCGGGTTGAGAGATACCCCGGGTGGAGATCATGGGCCACCACCACGGGCTCGATCTGAAACACCCGTTGGAAGTGCTTGATCCCTTCGGTAAAGGACGTCCAAGTGCCCAGGTTTTCCAAATCTCCGATGTGGTGGCTCATTAGCACCTGCCTACCATGGCCCAGCGCGAAGGTATTCTTCAAGTGCCCGCCCGTGGCCAGCACAGGCACGGGAAACGCCTGGGGAACCGGCACCGGATCCGGCACATAACCTCGGGAGCGGCGGATAAAAACCGCCCGACCCTCCCCTGCGCGCAGCACCGAATCATCGCAGCGCAGATGGATCTCCCGGTTGTGGATCAAAAAGGCGTCGGCTATGGTGCGAAGCCGTTCCAGGGCGTCACCGTCCCGGTAAGCGATGGGTTCCTCGCTGAGATTGCCACTGGTCATCACCAGGGGCCGACCGGCATCTCGCAGCAGCAAATGGTGTAAGGGCGTGTAAGGCAGCATCAGTCCCAGGGTTGACTGGCCGGGCGCAACCTCCGGGACCACAGACCCCATGGACCTCCGGGGCAGCACCACCACCGGCCGGCGCGCCGAGGTGAGCTGCTGCGCCGCAACACCGTCCACCTGGCACAGGCTCCGGGCTTCTTCCAGGGAGGCTGCCATGACCGCCAAGGGTTTGGCTTCGCGTCCCTTCCGGGACCGCAGCCGCGCCACGGCCTCGCGGTCGGTGGCATCACAAGCCAGGTGGTATCCGCCCAGTCCCTTGACCGCGAGGATCCATCCGGTCCGGAGCAGGGTCGCCGCTCGGGCCACCGCGTCCCGACCACCCGGTGTGCCGCCGTTCCCTTCTCCGGAAGCCTGCTCCAGCGGTTCTCCGCTCCCGTCCACCAGATAAACCTGCGGGCCGCAGTGTGGGCAGGCATTGGGCTGAGCGTGGAAGCGCCGGCAATTCGGATCCTCGAACTCTTGTCGGCAAGCGGGACACATGGTGAAAGCGGCCATGGTGGTCCGCTCCCGGTCGTAGGGAACGCCCCTGATAATGGTCAGGCGCGGACCGCAGTTCGTGCAGTTGATGAAAGGATAGCGATAGCGCCGGTCGCCCGGGGCGAACAACTCTCGCAGACAGTCCGGGCAGGTGGCCGCATCCGGGGAGATCACCACCCGGAGTTCGTCCCGTGTCTGACTCTCTTCGATGGCGAAGCCTCGGTCCCCCCGGACTGGCAGCACCTCTCGCCCCACCCGGTCAATGCGGGCCAGGGGCGGTGCCTCTGTCTGAACGGCGGACAGGAAGGCATCGAGGTGCTCATCGTGCCCCTCTACCTCGATGACCACTGCCGCTCCCTCGTTGCGGACCAATCCGACCAGGCCGTACCGTCCGGCGAGGCGGTAAGTAAAAGGTCGAAAACCCACGCCCTGGACGGTTCCTTCCACTTGGACGCGCCACCGCCGGATCATTGGGTCGGCCTCCCCTTGAGCGTCCCATTTTCACGGAGCTTCTACAGGGTGGGAACTCGCACCTGCCACATTCGCCCCCCAGTTGTCACGGTTCTCGCTTTTTCGCCAGGCCCACGACCCAGTCGCACCAGGACTCCAGCCCCTCGCCGGTACGGGCGGAGAGGTTAAAGATACGCAGTTCGGGGTTCAGGCGGCGCGCATCGGCCTGGGCTTCAGACAGGTCGAAATCGGTGTACGGCAGAAGGTCGAGCTTGTTGACCACCAGCGCTGTCGCCCGGCGGAAGACCGCCGGGTATTTGGCTGGCTTGTCGTGCCCCTCGCTGACGCTGAGCACCACCACCTTATGGTCCTCACCGAGGTTGTACTCGGACGGGCAGACCAGATTGCCCACGTTCTCGATGAAGATAAGGTCGAGCCGGGGCAAATCCAGCTGGTCGAGGGACTGGGCGACCATGTGGGCTTCCAGGTGGCAGGTGCCGCGGGTGTTGATCTGGACCACCGGCACCCCGTGAGCCTCGATGCGTTCGGCGTCGCGGGAGGTAAAGAGATCCCCCTCGACCACCCCGATGCGCAGGCGACCGGCCAGGCGTTCGGCGGTGCGTTCCAAGAGGGTCGTCTTGCCCGAACCCGGCGAGGAGATCAGATTCAGGCAAGTCACGCCGGCGGCGGCAAGCCGAGCCCGGTTGTTTTGCGCCACTGCGTCGTTCAGCTTGAGAACGTTTTCGACGACCTTGATCTCCATGCTCATTCCCCTTCATAGGAGTCGACTACCAGCTCGGTGCCGGTCACGAACCGGGCACCGGGTGTGCCACAGGTAGGACAGGTGAGACTCCCCTGTCCGATCGGAAACTCGTACTCGCAGCGGCGACACCGGGCCATCGCCGGTACCTGCTCGATCTCGAGGCGAGCACCGACCAGGAGAGGTCGATCACTTACGACCTGAAAGCAGAACCGGAGTTGGTCGGGTAGGGCGGCTGTCAGTTCGCCAACCCGTAGACGCACCATGGTGATGCGGCGGACGCCGTGGCGGGCCGCACTCTCTTCGAGGATGCCAACGATGCCGGTGACCAGTGAGAGCTCATGCATGGCGTTCCTCATTCCATTTGCGCAGTGTCCGCACGGGGATGGACGATCAACAAGGCACCGGCTTTCCAAGCGGATCATTTCTGGAAGAATAATACCATACAACCAATCACTTGTCGCACCTATCACTACTTCAGGTAAGGAATACATACAGTCCGGGAGCGAGGAGCATGGTTCGGACTTGCATTGGCTGTCCGGCCGCCGCACCGCCGAAGCATATTAGACCGAAATGTTCTCGACACTTAAGCCCTTTCGCGATAGAATCGAAATATAGCACAATCGAAATAATTCGTCTGTGACCAACGCGGTTCTGGAGAAGGCGTGATCTCAATAATGAGTAGTGATGCGGCTGTCTCTATCAAGTTGGTGTGCTTCACTGTGGCGGGGGAGCGATTCGGTCTCGGTCTGGACAGGGTTGAACGGGTGTTGTCCATGGTAGCGCTGTCGCCACTGCCCGGCGGGCCGAATTCCTTACTGGGCGTTTTCAACATGCGCGGGCGGATCGTGCCGGTGCTCGATATAAGGCGCCGCCTGGGTCTGCCTGGCCCAGGCTACAGTGTTACCAGCCTCCTGGTGGTGGCACGGACAAGATCTGCCACGGTGGCCCTGCCTGTCGATGCGGTGACGGGTGTGCGTGAGTTTCTGCCGGATGCGCTCATAGCGACCGAGTCTCTGATCTTGGGAGTCCATCAGGTCAAGGGGATCATCATTCTGGCGGATGGTCTTCTCTTCGTCCAGGACCTGGACGCCTTCCTCTCCTCGGAGGAAGAACGACAGCTTGCAGAAGCGTTGGGGGTAGAGCAGGAATGAATCTCTCATCGCTCGCGGCGGTCCGTGTACGGGAACTGATCGCCAGCCGCCTGGGTCTGGCTCTCAGCACCAATAGACAAGCGGATGTGGAGATGGCGGTGGGGGCCTCTTTTCCAGGGGCTGTGCGCATGGAGGAATCTCTGGATCGACTGGCGGCATTGCCAGCCGACAGTCCGGAACTTGGACAGCTGGCTGCTCGGCTCACGGTCGGCGAGACCTACTTCTTTCGTGACGAGCCCACCGTTCGCGCACTCTCGGGGAGTATTCTGCCTGCACTGATCGCAGCGCGGCGCAAGCAGGAAAGGATGCAGATACGACTTTGGAGCGCCGGTTGTGCGACTGGCGAGGAGGTGTACTCCCTGGCCATTCTCCTGGACGGGTTGATCCCCGACCAGCCGGACTGGAAGATTACGATCCTCGCCACCGATTTCAACCCCAGCGCACTCAGGGCGGCGGAAGTAGGGCGTTATACGCAGTGGTCCCTCAGGTCGACTCCGCTCTGGATTCGGGAGCGCTACTTCCGCCCCTGTGCTGGGCAGCGGTATGAAATAGACCCGAAGATCAGACGGATGGTCACCTTTTCTCAGCTTAACCTGGTGGAGGAGCGGTACCCGTCCGTCCAGACGAACACGGTGGCCATGGACTTGATTCTCTGTCGCAATGTGTTGATGTATTTCACGGCCGCAGCAGCCAGGACGACCGCCGCTCGCCTGGTCGAGGCACTCGGGACCGGCGGGTGGCTGTCGGTTACACCTGCCGAGGCGACAGCAGAGCTCTTCCGACCTCTCATCACGGTGAACTTTCCAGGATCCATCTTCTTTCAGAAGGGGCAGGCCCGGTCCCCGACCTTGTGGCCTGCCCCTGTCCGTTCATCTATGAGTGACGCTGACCTTCCACCTGCGCCCGAAGCCGCCCGTCCCCCTGCTATGGTGTCACCCTCCACGCTGGCCGAAGTGGCGCCACTCTCTGAATCAGACCCAGCGATGGTCCTGCAGCGGGCTCGCGCCCTTGCTGACCAAGGGAAGTTGGAGCGGGCGCACCTGGACTGCGAAACGGTCCTGACACGGGACCCGCTCTGCCTTGAGGCCTATCTGCTTCTAACTGCCATTTACCAGGAGCAGGGCGAGGTGTCCGCGGCCGTCGAAACCGCGAGGCGGGCTATCTACCTGGCCCCTGAATGCGTCCCGGCCCGCCTTGCGCTGGGGAACTTGCTGCAGCAAGTAGGAGAGCGCCAGCGGGGAATGAACAGCTAGCAGAGTGCACGGAGACTCAGCCACTACGATCGGGGGAGTGAGGCGTGATGAAGCCACCCGGGCACGAATCCGAGACCGTCGACTGGCAGTCTGCCCATGCGCGTCTCGAACAGGCCCTTCGGACATCGTCTGAGCCTTCTTCCGAAGAGGCTTCACTGATCCTTCTACGGCGGGCGCAGGCCCTTGTCGGGCCGCCACCCGCCGTAGAAGGGGCGGGCAACCCTGTCGATTTGGTGGTATTTACCCGGTCAGATGAGCGCTACGCCTTCGAGGCCGGGATGGTGGAGGCGGTGACTGCGCTTCACGACCTGACGGCTGTTCCAGGCGCCCCGGTGGGCGTGGCTGGAGTGACCAACCACCGGGGGAGGGTGGTGCCGGTGATCGATGTGGCACGCCTGCTCGGATCGTATGGGCAACCCATCATGCCGAGGCGGCTGATGGTGGCTGTGCGGAACGCCCATGGCATATTCGGCGTGCTGGCTGATGAACTGGTCGGGCTGGTGCGCACGGACGCGATCCTTTGGTCGTCCCTGCCGCCCACGACTTCAGCGCACCTGCAGAGTGTCGTGCGGGGGGTGACCCCGGACATGGTGAACGTGTTGGATGCCGGAATTCTGCTCACCACCGAATCACGACAGGGGGGAAGAACCCAATGAGATGGGGAGTCAATCGTCGGATCGCCAGCGGTTACGCAGTGGTGCTTTTGTTCCTCGTCATGGCGATCGCCGTCGGTTGGTATGGATCGAAGAGGGTTGTAGTCGGCTTTCACGAGGCGGTCCGCTCCCTCGAGCAGGGTGCGCTTGGCGCTTTGAGAGCGCATGCGTCGTTTAACGAGGCGATGGCCGCCTACAACCGGTTCCTGATCGCTGGGAATGAATCCGCGCTCACCCAGTGGGAAGCAGGCACAGACCTCACGCACAAGGAGATGACACAGCTTCAGGGCCGCGCAGCCACCCCGGAGATCCGGGCGGGCTGGCAGGAAGCGCTGGTCCTCCTGGACACCTGGTCTGGCAAGGTAAGCGCCTCCATCGCGGCAAAGCGTGCCGGCAATGATGCGGAGGCCACCCGCCTCTTTGTGGAACAGGTCCGGCCCGTGCGAAGTCAGTTGCAGTCCCGTATTGTCGAACTGGTCACCTCGCAGCAGGCGGTGGCCGATGCCGCCACACAGGCCGCGACCAGGTCCGCGACAGCTTCGCAGTGGATGATGATCGGGTTCGGCGTGCTGGCCCTTGTGGCCGGCATGCTGCTGGCCTGGACGCTTACGGGTTCGATCACAGGGTCACTGGCCAGCGCGGTGCAGACGCTGACCTCAGCCTCAGCGGAGGTACTGGCGGCCACGGCCCAACAGGCCAGCGGTACCATGGAACAGGGAACCGCGGTACAGCAGACAGCGGCCACCGTTGAAGAGGTCAGGCAAACGGTGAGGGTATCGGTACAGAAGGCGCAGACAGTGTCTCAGGCCGCCCAGACCAACGCACAAATCTCCCGGGACGGTCGGCAGGCCGTAGAGGATAGCATCAGGGCGATGC
>DAHVXO010000151.1 GCA_027356675.1 Symbiobacteriaceae bacterium
GATGGCCAGCTGCATCGCCAGTTCGGGCTTCTGCTGGCGCAGGAGGTTGATCAGCATGCCTGCCAGCAGCCCGACCCCAACGATCTTGACGATGTCCACGGCGCCCACCCCCGACCCCTACCGCATCTGAAACGTGAACTCCACCAGCCCGAAGAACTTGCCCAAGAGGGTCACAACCATCATCATGACCAGCAGGACCCCCACCAGCGATACCATCTGGCCCTGCTCATCCTTGCCGGCCTGCTTGAGTACCGTCGCCATGATGGCCACCACGATGCCCACCCCGGCGATCTTGAACAGCAGCGAGACGTCCATGGGACCAGCCTCCGCCTAGAACAGAATGCAGACCAGGGCGGCGCCGACCAGCACTCCCGCATACCGGGCAAGCCGCTCGTAGCGGGACCGCTCGTCGCGGGCCGCCGCCTCTGCCCCGGTCAGGCGCTCCCGTGCCAGGGCGAGATGGCGGACCTGGTCGGCCCGTCCGGACCCTCCCAGCACGGGGGCCAGGGCCAGCAGCACCTCCAGGTCCTCCCGGGCCAGGGCAGTCTCATCCGCCTGGGCCGCCAGGGCGGCCCGCACGGCATCGCCGGGGGTCAGGCCCCCGCCGGCCGCCAACCGTGCTGACGCCTCCGCAAACAACTGGCCGACTGGCCCCCCGCACGCCCCCCCCGCCGCCTCCAACGCCCGGGGGAGTGGGGTCGCACCATACTCGATCTCAGTCTGGAGCACCGCCAGGGCCGTCTGCAGGTCCCGCACGTGCGACGGGCGGCGGGCATAGCCACCGGCTACCTGCCAGCCCACCCAGGTGGTCGACCCGAGAATCAGTGCGGAGCCTGCCAGTTTAGCCAGCAAGCCGCCCGCCCCCCTTCACCGTCAGGTCCACTACGGCCTCAACCGTCCCCGGGCCGTGGGACCGGCCCAGGAGGACGGCCCGG
Source organism: Symbiobacteriaceae bacterium (assembly GCA_027356675.1). Next base: position 936 of record DAHVXO010000151.1, read on the forward strand.
TCGAAGGCGCCCGAGCGCACCAACTCGGTAAGTGCCGGGCGGCGGGACACATCTTCCAACGAGGACCCGTGCGCCGTGGCCACCACGGCCACCCCGGCGTGCAAGGCCTCCAACACAGCCTCGGCGTCGGCGGCCCGTCCAATCTCATCCACTGCCACCACCTGGGGGGAGAGCGAGCGCACCAGGAGCATCAGCCCCTCTGCCTTGGGACAGGCGTCCAGGACGTCCGTCCGGGGTCCCATGTCCCGCTGCGGCACGCCCTCCCAACAGCCGGCCACCTCCGAACGCTCGTCCACCAGCCCGACCTTGCAACCCCGCAGACCGGGCGCACCGTACGAGATCTGCCGCACCAGGTCCCGCAGCACCGTGGTCTTCCCCGCCTGCGGCGGCGAAATGATCAGCGTGCTGAGCACCCGCCCCCCCGCCACGATGTGCGGCAGTACCGGCCCGGCGCAGCCGATCACCTCGCGGGCGATTCGGATGTTAAGTCCCGCCACGTGTTTGAGCGTCCGAATCCGCCCCGCTTCGGTGACGGCGTGCCCAGTGACCCCGACCCGGTGCCCCCCTGAGAGCGTCAGAAACCCCGATCGGACCTCATCCTCCCAGGCATAAACCGAACCGCCTGTCATCAATTGAAAGGTTCGCTGCAGGTCATCCCGGCCAGCGCACCACGCCCCGCGCGGGTCAGGCACCGCCCGCCCGTCGGAGCCAACGAAGCAGTCCCCCTTGGTCAGGACCAGGTGCAGCGGCCGTCCTTCCCGCAACCGGATCTCCTCCAGGGGAGACCGGAGCCCGGGAGTGGCGGACTGGAGCACCTCGGCCACCCGGGGCGCCAACTTGCCCAGGACCTCGACCGCAAACCCCGCCGGGACCATGGTTGGCCACCCCTCTGCTCTGCTTGGCTCATGGATATGGGGCTGGTCCACCCATTATGCAAACGTGCCGGGAGGAAAACGGTCCTAGCGCCCAGAATATGGTCGAAACCCGTTTTTCCGGAGGGCTGCCATGAAACGCACGGTCATCGATATGGAAAGGCGGACCGAGCAGCACCTACTCAGCGGCAGCAGGTTTCAGATAGATCGCCGGCTGGAACGGCGCGGGCGGCAAATCCACCTCGACCGCAGCTATACGCACCACGAAAGCATCGGGGGAATCCGCACGGTTCTGCTGCCCGACCAGCACCTGTGGATCCTCTTCTTTGAAGGCAACGGCCGCCAAGCTCCGCTGTACTGCTACATGCACATGGCCCGGATTATCGATGAGGACACGGTCCTGACCGTGGAGGACCTCTACCTCGACGTGACCGTCGCCCACGACGGCACCTGGCGCCTGCTGGATGTGGATGAGTTCCGCACCGCCATCGCCGCCGGTGAATTGACCGCCAGTCAGGTCCAGGACGCTTTGGCGGGCCTTGAGAACGCCTGCCGCCTGGTGGCGGAAGGCGGGACGCAGATTGAGGCGCTGCTCTCCCGATTATCAGCCCGGGCCAAGTAAAGCCGAAAGACCGGAGGGTGCTCCCTCCAGTCTTTCCTTGGACGAAATTTCCACGGCAGTCATACAATTAAACCATCGAACAGTTGCAGACCATCTACTAAGGCGAGTGGTTTGAGGACGCGGAAAACACGCCTTCTGAAGTGCCGTAGTGACAGAATTGTTGGTGCGGTGCCGTTGGCCTTATGCCGAGATGCGCACCCAGGTGGCGGGGACAGGCACGAACAAACGTTAGATCTGCCAGCGGTTTCGGTACAACTGGCCGACCAAGTGAGCGGGCAGACCAAAGCGATTGGTAACGAACTGAACCGGAGTACAATCCTCGCCCGACACTGTCACTAGCCGGACGGAATGCTCCATCCGTTTGGTCCCCCTGCCGAGGACTACTTCCGCATCGGCGATCACGTCGGAGTCAGCGGGCACCGGATAGGATGTCAGACGAGCAATCTAGACGTTTTCTTTGCAGCGCGTGACAAAGTAGATAGATGGTCTCGGGTTGTTTTGGCCATTGTTTAGATGCAACGCCTGTGGTGCGAGAGATTCCGCCGGGAGATCATAGACATCCTTGACATTCTGGGCGTACGGGAGTTAATCGTGGGGGCCGCTTCCTGAGCGCCATCGGGACTCGCGCGGTCATGGCGAAACGAAAAATGACGGGACGGCCATATTCAAGCCGATCTGGTCCATTTTCCATTATGGCTTCTGAGGCCCCTCAGTCAGGGACACCACCACCTCCAGCATCGCCTTCACCACCGCCGGGTCGAACTGGCTGCCAGCCAGGCCGATCAACTCTGCCCTGGCTCGCTCCTCCCCGATGGACCTTCGGTAAGGCCGGTCGCTGGTCATTGCGTCGTAAGCATCCACCACTGCCAGAATCCGCGCCCCCAGCGGGATCGCATCCCCGGCCAGCCCATCCGGGTACCCGGGGTGCGGCCCGTTGGTTCGGCCATCCCAGCGCTCCTGGTGGTGGCGGACCATGGCCACCACGTTGCTGAGCACATCCAGTTCTGAGAGGATGGCGGCACCCATCTCGGGATGCTGCCGCATGATTCGCCATTCCTCCGCCGTCAGCGGCCCGGGTTTCTTCAGGATGGCGTCAGGGATCACCACCTTGCCCAGGTCGTGGAGCACCGCCGCAAACTCCACGTCCTGCACCTCCGCGGCGCTCATCCCGAGCCGGCGCGCCACCTCCCGGGCGGTCCAACGGACTCGCTCGGAGTGGCCGCGGGTGTAGGGGTCCTTGAACTCCTCGAACTTGGCCAGCGTGAGCACCGCCTGAATGGCAAACCGCTCCCGGTCGCGCTCCGAAACCGTCTGCAACTCCAGTAACTGGCTGCGCACCGCCGCTTCGCGCGTGGCTGTCAGTTGCTCGTCCACGCGCTGAAACAGATCCACAATGGCGGAACCGGCTGCGCTCTCTCCCACCACGGAAAGCATGAGCGGTATACCGGCGGGATGTTCGTGGTTATACGCTTCCACCGCCTGGTGTAGGCAGGTGCATAACTCGGCTGCCCGCCCTGAATCCGGCCCCGGTAATAGGGCCACGAACTCGTCGCCGCCGTAGCGAATCAGATGTGCGTCTACATTGATCACAGTGCGCAGGAACTGCGCGATATCCTGAAGACGCCGGTCTCCCTCCAATTGACCGTGGGCCTCGTTGTACCCCTTCTGGTTCACCACATCCACCAGGATCACACCCAGGGAGGCACCGGATTCAATGGCATCTTTAGCCATGAGGTTCCAGGTCTTGTAGAAGTAATGCCGGTTATGTAACCCGGTCAGTGGATCAGTCAGGGCCCTCTGCTCGCTGGCCTCATACTGGCGGGCGTTGTGGACGGCTTGGACCAGCTCACGGCCCACAAAAGCCAACAAGACACCATCCGCTTTGGTGAACCGGTATGGGGCTGCAGCGCCGGTAATCAACATGCCCACCGGTTTGTCGCCCTGTCCAAGCGGGACAATGACGGCCGAACGAAGGCCGGCGTCCCGCAGCAACCGAAAATGCCGATGCCGTGCGGTATCCCGGATCACCAGGTATGGCCGGCTGGCCGCAAGCGACAACCACTCCTGGTTCCGCACATCAACCGTCCTTCCCAGAGCAAAGGGAACCCGCGCCGGGTGTGCCGCCACCACCCTGGCCAGCGGGGTTGCACTTTCATCAAAAAACAGCAGATAGAAGGCATCGAGGGGCACAAGCCGCTGCACCGCGGCCACCGCCCTGTTAGTGAGCCCGGCGACGTCCAGCGAGGCGCTCAGGGACTGGACCACCCCAGCCATTGCCTCAATGCGGCTGGCCCAGTGGCGTACTTGCTGGTGAGACAGGGCGTTGCCCAGCCCGAGTGCTGCAATCCGACCCATGTGCTCCAGGTTCCGGATCTCCTCCGGGTCAAAGGGGTTGCCATGGCGGGCCAGGGTAAGGACCCCGCCAATACGCCCGCCGGAGAGAAGGGCAAGGCGCGCCACCGTGACTGGCGGTTGTTGTTCAGAGCGGGTCCGGATGGTTTCCAGGACCGCTTCCTCCGGTGCCGTTCGGCGGCGGTAGAGACCGAGTGGTGTTGCGGTCATCAGGCCTGGCCAATTCAGCTCCGCCGTCGCGTCGCTCCATTCATACAGTGTATCCAATCCGGCGGTGCGCGCGGCCACCGCTTCCCACCGGCAGTAGTCAAAGCGGAGCCGACCAGCCATGTGGAGTGTGGCGGAGCGCGCTACAGTACGGGGGTCCAGGGAGGCCGTCACCGCACGCATCAGTTCGCTCTCAGCCCGGGCAACCTGTGCCCGCAGGGCCAGATCTGCCGTGAGCCGGTCATTCTCGATGACGATCCCGGCGTATTCGGCATAGAGATGTGAAAGTCGCAATTGTTCAACGGTTGGGTGGTTCACCTCCGTTTCGTACGTGGCAAACGTACCCAGAACCTGCCCGTTCCTACCTATAATCGGTACCGACCAACAGGACCGCAGGTCCGTCGGGTCCGTCAAAGGGCGGTAGCGGCGCCAGCGCGGATCTGTCTGCATATCGGCCACGATACAGGCATGCCCCGTAAAGGCGGCTGTACCACAGGCCCCCTCTTCGGGCCCCACCGGTACCGCCTGCAAGGCGTTCACGTAAGAGTCAGGGAGACCCCGTGACGCCCCCGGCAGCAACCGCTGCCCGGTGCGGTCCAAAATGAGAACAGAGTTTCTCCGGGCGCCCACCGCTGCGGAATGCGCCTCCAGGATCACATCGAGCAGTTGCCCCGAGCCGGCCTTGTGTGCGGGCCAGCCGAGCACCAAAGGGGCCAAGCCCTTCGCCCGCAAGGAAGCGGTAACATCCTTCCCGGCCATCTGAATCAGCTTCAAGCTGGCTTCCAATTGATCAGGTTTCAGCCGAGGCTGGTCGATGCCCACGGTCTCGATCCCCGCCAGAGCAGGCTCATCGAGCGGAAACTGTTTGCCGACCAGGTAGGCCACAGTCTCCGTCTCATCAAGGAGCGGCACCGTGAACTGAGTCACGTCGAAGGGGCAGGTCAAGATCACGGGTGTCCCGCTCCGGGTCGCATCGCCTGTCGTCGGATCCGCACGCAAGGGGCAGGCCGCCCGCGTTGGGTCATCCCCGTGGGTGCAGCAGGCACAAGGTCCCGCCAGATGCGTTAACTCGGCTTGCACAAGCCGGTCCGGGGGCAGAATGCAAACGGCCGCACCGGTGATCCGCGCAACCAGGTCTGTCAGTTCCTTGAGTCGTACGACATCTACGCCATCGGTCAAGTCGCTGAGCACTACGGATTCACCTCCGATTTGCCGTGACCTGGCACGGCGGCACGGCGCTCCTTCGACGCGTACATCGCCGCATCGGCATGGGCGATCAGATCACCAGCATTGCCGGCGTGTACCGGCAAAACGGCCACCCCAATGGCGACAGTAATGGCGCAACCGGATCCGACCACGGGGCAGGCCAGGCTGCGAAGGTGATCGGTGATCCGGCTGGCCACCAGCCTGACCGCCGATTCATCGGAGCCGGGCAACACCACAGCGAACTCGTCGCCGCCAATGCGACAGGCCAGGTCCCCCGACCGAATGGCCCCGACGAGGGTCGCCCCGACCAGGCGGAGTACGCGATCGCCCGTCGGGTGACCGCAGCGGTCGTTGCACCGCTTGAAGTCGTTCACGTCCACCAGCAACAGCCCGACGCTGCCTTCCATGACTTGCGCCTGTAAGATCGCCGCCGCCAGCGTGGCTTCAAACGCCGCCCGATTGGCCAGGTTGGTGACCGGGTCCAGGTGCGCTCGCTCGTGCCACTGCTCGGCCAAGGCGCGCAGCTGCTGTTTTTGCCTGATCAGCCGCTCGGCGAGCAGTCCCAAGGCCAGCCCCATGGTAACCGTGTACAAAGCCAGGATGATCTCAAGACTGTTAAGTTCCTGCACCAGGGGCGGCTCCGCCGTGAGTTCCCAGCGCTCGAAGACAATCACCAGCACGACGGAAGCTATAGACGACAGGACGCTCCCTTTCAAGCCCCAGTAGTACGCCGAGAGGTAGGCAGGCACAACCAGAAGTAGCCAGACCACATCATGCACTTTCGAGGTAGTCGACGGCCATACCAGATCCAGCACAAAGGGCAACAGGCCTGTCCCGATTATCAGCAGGATGTGCGGCCAGCCACCCCTTCGAGGTTCGGCTGCGACAGGCGGGGTTATCGTTGTCCCGGGTTTGTAGTTCATCGCTTCCACATCCTCGCTTAGCGGTTGTCCGGGTCGATCGGGGAGGCTGCGTGCGCATCTGCATGGGACATGTCCGGCCCCACTGTGGTGCCGTCCCCCTTCACATTTCTACCGCACCGGGTTCGTGGAAACAAAAAAGGACTCCCAATCGACCGTAGCCGCAAGGGAACCTTGGTGGGTAGCGGCAACCCGGCTGCCATGGTCTCGGAGCAGACGGTAGGCCCGTAGCTTTGCGGCTCTGCCTTTCGACAGGTGTGCCTTTGTCGCAAGAACTCTCTGAAATTAGAAAGCAATGGCCCGCGCACCCCATGACCACCAGGCGACCCTGCACCCCCCTGGCTTTATAGTCCCACCTTTCGATGGGTGTGCCTTTTCGGTTTACAGGTAGGTCTGTAGTTGGTGCCAGGGTGGGACTTTCGTCCCACTAGACCGTAGTGGTAATGTAACCGATAGATATGATCAATGTCAATAGATATAATCCATTGATTTATTCTATTGAATAAATCAATGGATACTACAAGAGTCATTGATGTTTTCTATCAATCCTTCAGACTCGAGGACACCGGAAGAAGCCGAGGGGTGGTGATTTCCTCACCTTACGGTGATGATCTTCCCTGTATTTCAGCCGCAGGCACAGTTGCTTCCAATTCGGGCGTGGTGGCTGGTAGTCCCACGCTCAGGTTGATAATCGCTGGCCCACCACGCCATAGGCAGGCTCACCAGCCCGAAGCCTGTCCACTAAATCGTGGGGCCAGATCGGCTGCATCATCGCAAGCCGCGCCAAAACGGCGGACCCCCGCAGGGGCCCGCCGTTTACCTGGGTCCTACTCTGCCACCTGCACCACGCACCCGCAGTTGGGACAGACCGCATCCACCGCCATATCCATCTCGCCGGCGCTGACCCCCATGGTCTCCCCGCACTCGGGACAGGCGGCCACCGCGACCTCCTCCTCGTCAGGGATGAAGGTAATCTCCTGTGCATCCGCGCCGAAGAGTGAATCCTCCAGGGAGACGAGATCCTCGTCGACATCCTCGACATACTCTGCCAGCTGCTCCTGGGCCTGCGCCACGTCCATCACTTCACTGGCCAGATCGCCCATGACCTCGATCATCGAGGTCAGGATTCGCCCTTCGGAACTGGTCGCCTCGATGTCGAGTCCCTCCGCCAGACCCTGCAGATACGCCACCTGGGCCCGCAGATCGGTCATGGTGAATCCCCCCGTTCCTAAATGACGATCGTCACTTAGTCTGCGGCGGCGGATCAATTCCTATGCCCGGCCGAGATACGCACCGCTGCGGGTATCAATCTTCAGCAGATCGCCCTGGTTGATGAAGAGCGGCACATTAACGGTATATCCGGTCTCCAGCACCGCCGCCTTGGTGGTGCCGGTAGCGGTGTCGCCACGGAAGCCCGGCTCGGTTTCAGTCACCTTCAGCTCGACGGTGTTGGGCAGCTCGACGCCGATGACGGTCCCGTTCCAGTCGACGATATAGACCATCATGTTCTCGAGGAGGTAGTTCTTGGCGTCGCTAATCTGCGCCTCGGTCAGTTCCAGCTGCTCGTAGTTCTCAGTGTTCATGAAAGTCCAGACGCCCTGGCCGCCATACAGGAACTGATACTCGCGCCGCTCGATGGACGCCTTGGCCACCTTTTCACCAGCGCGAAACGTCGTCTCCACAACGGCGCCCGTCCGCACGTTCTTGAGCTTCGTGCGCACGAAGGCGGCGCCCTTGCCCGGCTTTACATGCAGGAACTCGATCACCTGAAACACGTTTCCGTCCATCTCAATGGTCGTGCCATTGCGCACATCGGTAACTGAAATCATTTCGACCGACCCCTCCGCTTACTTTCAAGAGATAGACTTCGCAAAGTCGACCGGCAGGACTCCAGTCAAACTTATAGCACAAGCAGGTCCTTGGGCGTCCGGGTCATCACTTCGCAGCCACCGTCCTGTACCAGGACCATGTCCTCGATGCGCACCCCGCCCCACCCGGGCAGATAGATCCCGGGTTCCACGGTCACCACCATGCCCACCTGCAGCACATCCGCCTCGCCGCGCGGATTGACCTTCGGCCCTTCATGGATAAAGCGCCCCACGCCGTGGCCGGTGCCGTGACCGAACATCTCGGCATAGCCGTGCTCGCGGATATACTCCCGACAGACGTCATCGAGCGCCTTGCCGGTCATGCCGGCCCGGCAGGCCTCAACTCCTCGCCTCTGCGCCTCCAAGACGATCGCATAGATCTCCCGCTGCTTCTCAGACAAAGCGCCGACGCCCACCGTGCGGGTCATGTCCGAGCAGTAGCCGTCCACCAGCGCCCCGAAGTCGAAGGTGACCAGATCGCCATGGTCAATCCGCTTCGCCGACGCCCGGACGTGCGGCAGCGACGACCGCACCCCCGACGCCACGATGATGTCAAAAGCCAGGGCTTCCGCCCCAAGCTTCTTCATCTGGTACTCCAACTCCACCGCTACGTC
>DAHVXO010000160.1 GCA_027356675.1 Symbiobacteriaceae bacterium
AGACATCCGCCGCCGGCCGTGCCGGGGCGGTAGGCTACAGGAAAGGTGGACAGACCATGGCTCTGATGACAGTGCGGGACGTCGACGTCAATGGCAAGCGGGTCTTCGTGCGTGTAGACTTCAATGTTCCTCTGGAGAACGGGCGCATCACGGATGACACTCGGATCAAGGCGGCGCTGCCGACAATTCAGTACCTGATGGAAAACGGTGCCATTACGGTGCTGGCCTCGCACCTGGGGCGCCCGAAGGGCAAGCGGGCTCCGGAGTTCTCTCTGTCGCCCGCCGCCGAGCGGCTCCAATACCTGCTGGACCGCCCGGTCGCCTTCGCCTCGGACTGTATCGGCGAGGTGGTGGAGAAGCTGGTGGCGGGCCAGAAGCCGGGCGACATCGTGCTGCTGGAGAACCTGCGGTTCTACGCCGAAGAGGAGAAGAACGATCCCGAGTTCGCACGCAAGCTGGCCCGTCTGGGCGAAGTCTACGTCAACGATGCCTTCGGCACCGCCCACCGGGCGCACGCCAGTACCCGGGGCGTGGCGGACTTCCTGCAGCCCAAGGTGGCCGGCTTCCTCATGCAGAAGGAAGTCGACATCATGGGCAAGGCTCTGGCGGCGCCGGACCGGCCCTTCGTGGCCATCATCGGCGGCGCGAAGGTCTCCGATAAAATCATGGTGATTGAGAACTTGCTCAGCAAGGTCGACCGGCTAATCATCGGGGGCGGCATGGCCAATACATTCCTGCGGGCCAAGGGCCTTCCCACCGGCAAATCCCTGGTGGAGGAGGAGCGGGTGGATGTAGCGCGGGACCTGCTCGCCAAGGGTGGCGATAAGATCATGCTGCCCACCGACGTAATGGTGGCCCCGGAATTCAAGGCGGATGCCGAGTACAAGACGGTACCGGCAAACGCCATCGGCGCTGACTGGATGGCCCTGGACATCGGGCCGGCCTCGGCCCGGGCTTTCGCGGAGACGATCAAGGGCGCCATGACGGTGGTCTGGAACGGACCCATGGGCGTGTTCGAGATGCCGGCGTTCGCCCGGGGCACGATGGCGGTGGCCCAGGCGATGGCCGAGAGCCAGGGTTGCACCATCGTCGGCGGTGGCGACTCGGTCGCCGCTGTGGAAGCCGCCGGACTGGCTGATCGGATGACCCACGTGAGCACTGGCGGGGGCGCCTCGCTGGAGTTCCTCGAGGGTCAGGAGTTGCCTGGTGTAGCGTGCCTGGCGACAAAGGCCTAGCGCGGCTCCGCACCCTTTTCTTTGGCCGGCGGGGGACGCCATCCCCCGCCGACGCCTGGCTCGCCCGGCGGGCGAAGGCCACCCCGGCAGAGGTCATCCGCGAGCACTTTGCGGCCATGGTTGCCCACGACCTGGACTGGATCCTGGCCACGCTGGCCCCGGAACGGGCCCGACTCTACAACGAACACCGGACCATCGACAAGCGCCGTCTGACCATCGCAACTGCCACTGTGGCCTCGGCGGAGCCCGCGACAGCAACGATTCCCTTGCCCGGCTTTGCCCACCGCTACCGCTCCACCCTGGTCCTGCGGGTCGAGTTCGACTTGGAACTGGTGGACCAGGAGAAGCGCCGTGACCCTACGGTGCACCAGGGTCGAGACTGGTCTTACTACATACTCGTGACCGAAGGCCGGGGAAAGTCCTGGCTTATTGCCGATTGGGGCAAATGAAATAGAGGAGGCACCTTTGTCATGCGAGTCCCTGTCATCGCGGCCAACTGGAAGATGCACAAGAACCTGTCTGAGGCCGCCCAGTTCGTGAAGGAGTTCCTGCCCAAGGCCCAGGCCATCTCGGGCGTCGAGATGATCATCTGCCCGACCTTCACGGCGCTGGGCGCTGTGGCATGGGGTCTGGCTGAGGCCAAGGGCGCCGTCGCCCTGGGTGCCCAGAACATGTATAAGGAAACGCACGGCGCCTTCACCGGCGAAATCTCCGGCCCGATGCTCAAGGACGTGGGCTGCACCCACGTGATCCTGGGGCACTCCGAGCGCCGGGCCATCTTCGGGGAGAGCGACACCCTGGTGGGCGAGAAGGTCCGGGCGGCCTTTGCCCAGGGCCTCATCCCGATCCTCTGCGTGGGCGAGACACTGGAGCAGCGGGCGTCGGGCCAGACCGACGCGGTCAACCGCCGCCAGCTCAGCGCCGGCACTGAGGGCCTCACCCCCGAGCAGATGGCCACGGTCATCATTGCGTACGAACCCGTCTGGGCCATTGGGACCGGAAAGAACTGCAACCCTGGCGATGCCCAGGCCACCATCGCCGCCATCCGGGCCGTAGTCGCGGAAAAGTACGGCCGGGCCGCCGCCCAGGCCGTGCGGATCCAGTACGGCGGCAGTGTCAAGCCCGCGAACATCGGCGACTACATGTCCCAGCCTGATATCGACGGCGCCCTGGTCGGTGGTGCGAGCCTGGAGCCCGTGAGCTTCGCTGCCATCTGCGAGGGCGGCCGCAGCCGCTGAGCTCGGGAGCTACTGGCATGCGCCGGTCAGCGGATGCAGACGATTGCGGACCGCGCCGGCGTCAGGTTGGTGACCTCTGGCAGACGAAGCCCTGCAAAGCTTATCGCTTTGCAGGGCTTCCCAGTTGGAGCCGGAAGACCGTCTGGACCAGACTGTTCTCCACGTCCGGCGTCAGGTTCGTGAACTGCACGGCTGCCACCGTGCGGGACCCGTCCGACTGGGCCCGGGCCACCTTGCCCTCGAGTCCCCGGAAGGCGGTGCCGTCCGGGGCGATGAAGCTGAGGAACAGCACCTGGTCCTCCCGCAGCGGCATCGGTGCCGTCAGCCGCAGCCCTCCCGCACTGAGGTCCAGGGCCTGTCCCTGGCCGCTGGGCTCCGGTCCGCCTGCCGGCGGAGCCCCGGCCGCCGCAAATACCACCGTAAAGATGGTCCGCACCCGCGAGAATTTGCGGCGCTGGACCGATTCAATCTGCCGAGGCAGGGCCAGGGTGATTCGCGTCGCCCCCACGGCGACCGGTTGGTGGGCCGCCGCGAAGAAGCGAAGGATGTTGGAGCCCGCAGGCACCTCCACCCCAAACCGCAGCCCAGTCACAGCGGCTGGCAATGGTGCCGCCAGCAAGAGGGTGAGCCCACCGGCGGTCACCTCTTCCAGGAAACCCGGTGTGGTGGCGATGCATAGCGATTCCACAGCCGGATCCGGGCAGAGAAGCGTAATGGCCATTCCCCGCAGGCCAAGCAGCACGTCCAGGCTGCTCTGTGGTCCCGGCGACTGTGCCTGCAGCGGCTGTTGAAACCGCCCCGCCTGATGATAGTGCCACACTCGGGCCAAGCCCCCTCGGCGCGCAAATCGTAAACTTACAGCTAATACATAATATACCAGATCAAAGCGCCGCAAGCAAGTATCCCCCCAGGTTGCCTGCGAATTGGTTGACAAGAAGTACCCCGTAAGATAGTCTGGGCGCAGGAGGTGGTGCAATGAAAATTAAAGAGAACGACCCCCCGTTGTACGATGACCTTATGCGGCGCATGAAGCGGATCGAGGGGCAGGCTCGCGGCATTCAGCGGATGCTGGAAGAAGGCGAGGACTGCGAGCAGATCATCATTCAATTGGGCGCGATGAAATCGGCCATCAACCGAGTCGGCATGAAAGCCGTCGCGTGTAATATGGGCATCCGCATCACCGAAGCGCTCAAGTCCGGTAATGCCGCGGACGCAGCGGTGGATGATATCATCGAACAGTTCCTGAAGCTGGGCTAACCCAAATGCAAGGGCGGCCGACCTCGGAGTGGGGCCGGCCGCCTTCATGTTCAGTTTATGCCTTGGCCGACAGGGTGGCGAGGGAGTTCTCCAGAATCTTAACCAGATCGGCCTTGGGCCGGAAGCCGACCAACTGGCCGACGGCCTCGCCGCCATGGAACAGAATCATGGTCGGGATCGACATGACGCCGAATTGCCCCGCATACCGCTGATTCTCATCCACGTTCAACTTGGCGATCTTGATACGCTCCGGCCAGTCGCGCGCGATCTCTTCGAGCACCGGTGCGATCATCTTGCAGGGTCCGCACCAGGGGGCCCAGAAGTCCACCAGTACAGGCAGCTCGGACTTGAGCACTTCCTGCTCAAAGGTATCATCGGTAATCGGAACAGGCTTCGCCATGGTTTTTACCTCCTCGGAATACATATACCCCGTAGGGTATCGTCTCGCATTTTACGACGTGGCGCGCTTTGCGGGAGGTACGGTTGGTACGGCATGACTTTGGGAGACGCGGACACCCCAACACGCACCGTATGACTTTGGTAACAAGGTTGCCACAAGTGGTGCACACAGGTTTGCGGTGCAGTGGTATACTAAAAGCCGTGCCGGAAACAATGCATTCTCTGACCCCGGAGGTGACCCGGACGTGGTTGCATACCGCAGGCCTGTGGCCTTGATCGTGTTAGATGGCTGGGGGCTCAACCCCAACTCCCGAGCCAACGCGGTTGCGCTGGCCAAGCACCCGAACTTTGACCGCCTCCTTGCCCGCTACCCAAACACCACGCTGACGGCGTGCGGCGAGGCAGTGGGGCTTTTGCCCGGTCAGATGGGCGACTCGAACGTCGGCCATCTCAACCTGGGCGCCGGCCGGATTGTCTACCAGACACTGGTCCGGGTTTCACGCGCCATCCGCACCGGGTCCTTCGCGACCCTGCCGGCCTGGCAGGCCGCCCTGGACCGGGCGCTCGTTCCCGGCCGGGCGCTCCACCTCATGGGCCTTGTTTCCGATGGCGGCGTACATAGCCACATCGACCATCTCTTTGCGTTGATCGACATGGCGAAGGCGGCCGGGGTGCAGAAGCTGTACATCCACGCCTTCCTGGACGGGCGCGACGTTCCGCCGCGCTCGGCGCTGGGGTTCCTGAAGCCGCTGGAGGAGAAGCTGGCTGCCGTCGGGTTGGGCCAGATTGCTACGGTCTCCGGGCGCTACTACGCAATGGACCGTGACAAGCGGTGGGACCGTACGGAGAAGGCCTTCCTCACCCTGACACAGGGGCAGGGACAGGTCGCGTCATCCGCAACCGAAGCGGTTACCAACGCCTACGCCCGGGGCGAGAACGACGAGTTCGTGCTCCCCACAGTCGTCGATGGCTCCAATGGCCTGATCACCCCCAACGACGGGCTGATCTTCTTCAACTTCCGTCCAGACCGGGCCCGGCAGTTGGTCCGTGCCCTCCACGAGACCGCCTTTGATGGCTTCAAGCGGCCAGACTCCTGGCGCCCCGTGTCTCTCGTTAGTATGACCCAGTATGACCAGACGTTCACGGATATCCCGGCGGCCTTCGGGCCCGAGTTCGTCGACGTGCCCATCGGTCAGGTGATTTCGGACGCTGGTCTGCGGCAATTGCGCATCGCCGAGACGGAGAAGTACCCCCATGTGACGTACTTTTTCAACGGCGGCGAGGAGCGCGTCTTCCCGGGCGAGGAGCGGGTCATGATCCCCTCCCCCAAGGTGGCCACCTACGATTTGCAGCCCGAGATGAGCGCCAACGGCATCGCGGATGAGGCCGTGACGTGGATCGAGCAGGACCGGCTGGACTTCATGGTCCTGAACTTTGCCAATCCGGATATGGTCGGGCATACTGGGATTCTTGAGGCCGCGATCAAGGCCGTCGAGACCGTGGACCAGTGCCTCGGCCGGGTCATCGACGCGCTCCTCGCCAAGGGCGGTGCCGCGATCGTCCTGGCCGACCACGGCAACTGCGACCAGATGATCGATTACGAGACCGGTGCCCCCCATACCAACCATACGCTCAATCCGGTGCCCTGCCTGCTGGTCGACGACACTCGCCTGAACGTGAAGCTCCGCGCAGGCGGCGTGCTTGCCAACGCCTCGCCGACGTTGCTGGAGATTATCGGTCTGCCCAAGCCGCCCCAGATGGAAGAGGACAGCCTGATCGTGTAAATATTGCGAGGAGGAGATGAAGATCATGACTGCCATCCTGAAGATTCATGGCCGCGAGATCCTGGACTCGCGCGGTAACCCGACCGTTGAAGTTGAAGTCGAACTGGCCAATGGCGTGATCGGCCGGGCCGCCGTCCCGTCGGGGGCTTCCACCGGCGCCCACGAGGCCGTGGAACTGCGCGACGGCGACAAGTCCCGGTACCTGGGCAAGGGTGTGCTCAAGGCTGTCCGCAGCGTCAACGAAGTGATCGCCGGTGAGCTGATGGGCATGGACGCTATGGACCAGGTCGCCATAGACAACGCCCTGATTGAGCTGGACGGTACGCCGAACAAGGGGAAGCTGGGCGCCAACGCCATCCTGGGCGTCTCCCTGGCCGCAGCCCATGCTTCGGCGGCCGCGATCGAACTTCCGCTCTATCGCTATCTTGGTGGCATCAACGCCCGGACGCTTCCCGTCCCGATGATGAACATCATCAACGGCGGTGCGCATGCCGACAACAACGTCGACATGCAGGAGTTCATGATCTTCCCGGCGGGAGCCCGCAGCTTCGCCCAGTCCCTGCGGATGGGCTCTGAGATCTTTCATCAACTCAAGAGCGTGCTCAAGAGCAAGGGCTATAACACCGCCGTGGGCGACGAGGGTGGCTTTGCGCCCGACCTCAAGTCCAACGAGGAGGCCATCACGGTCATCTTGGAGGCAATCACCAAGGCCGGGTATGCACCCGGCAAGGACGCCTTTATCTGCATGGATGCCGCTTCGACGGAGTTCTACAAGGACGGCAGATACGTCCTGGCCGGTGAAGGAGGCAAGACATTCACCAGCAGTGGTTTGATCGACCTGTGGGAGAGTTGGTCCCGCCAGTACCCCATCGTCTCCATCGAAGATGGCGTCGCGGAGGATGATTGGGAGGGCTGGCAGGAGCTGACGCAGCGTCTGGGCAACCGCATTCAGGTGGTCGGCGACGACTTCTTTGTCACCAACACCGAGCGCCTGGCGCAGGGCATCGCGAAGGGCTGTGCCAACTCGATCCTGGTCAAGGTCAACCAGATCGGCACCCTCACTGAGACCATCCAGGCCGTCAACATGGCCCACGACGCGGGGTACACCAGCGTCATGTCACACCGCTCCGGCGAGACGGAGGATGTCACCATCGCCGACCTGGCCGTGGCCCTGAATTGTGGGCAGATCAAGACCGGCGCCCCGTCCCGCACGGACCGGGTGGCGAAATACAACCAGTTGCTGCGCATCGAAGAGGAGCTGGGCGAAGCGGCAGTGTTCCGGGGCACCGGGGTCATTCACCGGCGGAAGTAGCTGGCGCGTTCAGGAGAAAGTTGTATCACCCCACATGGTGTGATACAATCATTAAGCTGAGTTTGCGTGGTTGAGGGGGTGAACGGATTGCTAACCACCATTTTGACAGTGGTGCATGCGCTCTTCGCGATCGGTCTGACGACCAGCGTGCTGATGCAGTCCGGCAAGAGCGCCGGCCTGTCGGGGGCGATCGCAGGCGGTGCCGAGCAGATCTTTGGCAAGAAGAAGGGCATGGATGACCTGCTCAACCGTGTCAGCACCGTCTTCGCGATCCTTTTCATTGTCACATCCCTCATCCTCGTGTACGCCGAGCGCCACTAGTCCCTTTACTGAGCTGGCTGAGGCCGGGCCTGTCAACAGGCTCGGCCTTTTGTATCCACTGGGGGTGTGCTTATGACGGTGTTACAACGGCGGTTGTCCGAGCCGTTCACGCACGAGCGGGGCCCGGTGGCTTGCTTGCTGCTTCATGGCTTCGCTGGCTCACCGGCCGAAGTACGCCCGTTGGCCGAGTCACTTGCGGCGCACGGCATCACCGTGCGTGTGCCGCTCCTGCCCGGCCACGGGACCACGCCGGAAGATCTGCGCCGGACCCGCTGGCCCCAGTGGGTGCGGGCCGCAGAGATCGAGCTGGCGGACCTGCAGTCCCGCTACGGCCAGGTGCACGTGGCAGGTTTCTCCATGGGGGGCCTCGTGGCGCTTTACCTGGCTGCCCACCGGCCCGTCGCCTCGGTAGTCACCCTCTCCTGCCCAATCAAGTTGGCGGACTGGCGGCAGATCCTGGTGCCGCTGGCCCGCTACTTCGTCAAGGATTACCCGGCCCGCATCTCTAACCCCGATCTGGCTACCCAGCTAGATAGCTACGACCGGTTCCCGATGGACGCGATCCACAGCCTGCTCCGCCTGGCCCGCCAGGTGCGCAAGGACCTTCCCCGGGTGACGGCGCCGCTCATGGCCCTGCAGGGCGACCGGGACCGGTGGATCGCGCCGGACAGCGGGGAGTACATTCTAGCCAATGTGAGCACTTCGGCTAAAACCCTGCAGCGCTTTCCAGGTCGCAATCACCTGATTACGCTGGAGCACGGGCGGGAGG
Organism: Symbiobacteriaceae bacterium; assembly: GCA_027356675.1. The sequence goes on from DAHVXO010000160.1 coordinate 8,316, forward strand.
AAGTCTTCGCAGCGGTCTATTCGTGGGTCGAGGCCCATGGCAGATAATCGCTCCGAAAGCACTACTGCGATTGGCCAATGATGGGCTAGTTCCATCTTCCTCCCCGCGGTAGTATCTAATAGAACTTGTGATATTCGTAACAAGTTGGGGAGGGGCCCTCATGATCGGACCCATTCTACGGAGAGCCGAAGCAGGCCGCCAACCGGGGTTCCGGGAGATCGCTCTGCTTCTGCAGGCCAACGGGACCGACCATCAGGCGCTTCTGGAGGCGGCTGGCCGGATCACTCGAGCCTGCAGGGGGGAAGGCACCACATCCCGTGGGGTCATCAGTCTCGCTGTCGAGTCAACGTTGGACGCCCCTGTGGAAGCCGCTTGCGCGGCCGTGCGGATGGGCTGCAAGTCGGTCATCATCCAGCGCGAGGGACCGGTGGATCCCGATCGCATCGGTGATCTGGTCCGGCGGATCAAGCGTACCGTGCCCGTCCATCTTGCGCTCTGCCTGGGCGAGCGCTCGTACGATGACTATGCGCTCTGGCGCCACGCTGGCGTAGACCAGTACATTCTCCCTCACGAAACATGTAACCTAATCGCGTATGCCCAACTCTTCCCGGGGCGCACGCCCGCGGACAGGGTGACCCGGTACCTATGGCTGCGGGGCCTGGGGTATGAGGTCGGCGGCGGGCTCCTGACCGCCTGCGTCAGCCGGGACAGCACCGGTGTAGTGGGCGATCTGGAGATGCTCATGAATATTAATACGGAGTCGGTGGTGATCCGGCAGGATAGCGACCCGGCCGATCTCTACAAGCTTCTGGCTGTGCTCCGGCTCTGCCTGCCCTCAGCCGATCTGTGGGTCAAGGGGGAGTCAACTGAGATCGAATCGACCGCACTCAACATCGGCGCCAACGTAAGATTGGTGGACGTCTGCGGGGTGCCGCGTCTGCCTGCTCTGGCCAGGCAGACAGCCAGTTTCGCGACTCTGTTGTAGCGCTGCGCATAACGTGATCACTGAGCGCCCGGGGGCGGTTGCCCCCGGGCGTTTTGGCATCCCCGGTGCGGTTTTCGGAAGGTCCAAGTGTGTGCGAAGGAGAAAGATTGTTGCAGCCAGTACGGAGGTGTCGGCGATGCTTCCAGACCTGATCCCGGTTCGGCAACGGTTCGGTGCGGCTCGTGTTGATGACCTGCCGGGGGCGGTGCGCCGTGCCCTGGAGGCCCTGCATTTGGAGCTGCGGATTCACCCGGGGATGACAGTGGGCATCCCCGCCGGCAGTCGCGGCATTCGACATATCCCGCTGATTCTACGGGAGGCAGTGCGGTACGTCCGGTCGCTGGGCGCGCAGCCCCTGGTCGTCGCGGCCATGGGGAGCCACGGCGGTGGCACGGCCGATGGGCAGCGGGCCGTGTTGAGCGGGCTCGGCATCACGGAGGAGAGCGTTGAGGCGCCCATTCGAACCGATGTGGAGGCCGAGGTCGTGGGACGGGCCGCGGACGGCACGCCGGTCTACTTCGACCGCAACCTTCTTCAGACGGATGGGTTGCTCGTAATCAATCGTGTGAAGCCGCACACGTCGTTTCGCGGATCCGTTGAGAGCGGGCTCGTGAAGATGCTGGTTGTGGGGTGCGGCAAGCCCTCCGGCGCCAAACTCTTTCACAGCCTGGGCGCTGCTGAGCTAGGGCCGCGGTTGCGGGAGTTTGGTGCGATCTCGCTCTCCCGGCTTCCCATATTGGGCGGTGTCGCCATCCTGGAGAACCAGGCGGAGGAGACGGCGGATGTGGTGCCACTTCAGCCCGAGGGCTTCCTGGAGGCGGAAGCACGTCTGCTGGAGCGCGCCTGGCAACTGCTGCCCGGCCTGCCGGTATCGGCACTGGATCTGTTGGTCGTCGACCGAATCGGCAAGGAGTATTCCGGCACCTGCATGGACACCAACGTCATCGGCCGGGTGCGAATTCCTGGCATTCCCGAAGCGGGCCCGGACATTCGGCGGATCGTTGCGCTGGACCTGTCAGATGCCTCGCACGGCAACGCCAATGGCGTTGGCCTCGCCGACCTGGTCACCCGGCGGCTGGTCAGCAAGATCGACTTCCCGGCAACCTACCTGAACTGTCTGACGGCCACCTTTGTGGAGCGGGCGAAGATCCCGATCACGCTAGACAGCGACCGCGCCGTCATTGAGGCGGCGCTGCAGACCGTTGGTTCGCCTCATGCCCCGCGCATCGCACGGATCAAAAACACGCTTGAGCTCGAGGACCTGTTGCTCTCGCCGGCGGCGCTCGCGCAATTGCGACCGGAGGCTTCGCTCGAAGTCGTCGGTGCGGCGCAGCCCTGGCCATTCGACAGCACCGGCAACCTGTTTTAGCCCCGCAAGCCAACCACGGGAGAGTGGGTCACGTGAAGGAACGTTGCGCAGTACCCGTTCAGCAACTCCGGCGGCATTGGGACCCCGACCAGTTGGGCCTTGTGACCACAGAGGAAACGCCGGTGTTGGATGGCCTCGTCGGCCAGGAACGGGCGGTTTCTGCCCTGCATTTCGGCCTTTCCCTGCGCAACCCCGGGTATAACATCTACGTTTCTGGCCCGTCTGGTACGGGTAAAACCAGCTACTCGTGCTCGCTGGTGCGCTCCCACGCGGAGAGTGAGCCCGTGCCACCCGACTGGGTCTATGTGCATAACTTCGACCGGCCAGATGAGCCTGTCGCCCTGGCGCTGGCGCCTGGGGGCGGCCCAGCCTTCGCCCATGACATGGAGGAGTTGGTGCTAGACGCTCGCACCGCTGCGGGGCGGGCTCTGGACGCCAAAGAGCACCAGGCCCGCCGGGAGGATGCAGTCCGCCGCGCCCGCATTCAGATCGCCCAGATCATGGAGGAGTTGGAGGGCCTTGCCCAGCAGTCGGGGTTCGGCCTGACCCAGACCGATAAGGGGCTGATGCCCGTGCCCATGCTCGACGGGCAACCGCTTTCCGAAGAACAGTTTGGCGCACTGCCCGTGGATTCCAAGCGGGAACTCTCCGAGCGGGGCCAGACGGTCCGCCAGTCCATCGCTGATGCGGCGCGTAGGACGTGGGAACTGGAAAAGGCCCTGCGGGAAGAGCTGCGCCATCTGGACAGCGATGTGGCCACGCAGGCGCAAGCGCCTGTGGTCACCCATCTCAAGGAGAAGTACAAGCACTACCCGCGGGTGGTCGCGTGGTTGGACCGTGCCGAGCGGGAAATCGTTGGTCACACGCTACCGCCCGGCGGTCCCAGCCAGGCGATGGCTGAGGCGGCGGCGACCAGCGAAGGCGGCCCGGCGCCCAGTTTTCCGGCCAGGCCGGATCTAGAGGGCAAGTTCCGGGTGAACGTGTTTGTACACCGGCAGCGCAAGTCGGGGGCGCCCGTGGTGGTGGAGAACAACCCCAGCTATTTCAACTTGTTCGGGAAGGTGGAGTTGACCCCCACGCCCGATGGAGCGCCAAGGTCTAGCGTCATCAACCTCAAGGCGGGCTCGCTGCATCGGGCCAACGGCGGCTACCTGGTGCTTCAGGCGGCGGACATGCTCCGGAATCTGGGGGCCTGGGAAACCCTGAAGCGATCGCTCTCTACCCGGGAGGCGCGGGTTGAGGTCCCAGAGGCGGAGAACCGGATGTTTCCGGTGGAAATCGTTCGCCCACAGCCGATCCCACTCGATGTGAAAGTAATCTTGATCGGCAGCTCGCACTTGTACCGGGCGCTTTATGGTCAAGATGAAGAGTTCCGGAAGCGGTTCAAGATCAAGGCCGAATTCGACATCGTGATGGATGCGAGTCCAACGAACGTCGAAGGCTATGCGCGCTTCGTATCGCAAGTCTGCCGGCATGATAGGCTCAAGCACCTGACAGCCGACGCTCTGGCGCACCTGATTGAGCACAGCCATAGATTGGCGGAGGACCAGACCAAGCTATCGGCTCGGTTTAATGAAGTGGTCGAAGTCATCTACGAAGCGAACGCTTGGGCGAGCCAGGCAGGCAGCCAGGTCGTTGACGCGGCGCATGTGGAGCAGGCCATCCAGGAGAAGGCGTCCCGGGCGGCCTTGCCGGAACTGCACTTGCAGGAGATGATTCAGCGAGGTACGATCATGGTCGATGTGGACGGTGCGGTCGTCGGGCAGGTCAACGGGTTGACGGTCATGAACACCGGCGATCACAGTTTCGGCTCGCCGAGCCGGATCACGGCGCGGGTTTACACCGGGCAGAAGGGCATTCTTCATATAGAACGTGAAATTGATATGACTGGGCAGATTCACGACAAGGGTCTGTTTACGTTATCGGGCTTCCTGGGCGACCGGTTTGCGCAGGACAAGCCGCTCGCCTTCTCCGCCAGCATCGCATTCGAGCAGACCTACGTGCCCGTGGATGGCGATAGTGCGTCGTCGACGGAACTGTATGCCCTGTTGTCCGCGTTGGCGGACGCGCCGATCGACCAGGGGATCGCTGTCACCGGGTCTGTCAACCAGCGTGGGCAGGTGCAGCCAATCGGCGGGGTCAACGAGAAGGTCGAAGGCTTCTTCCGCGTCTGCAAGATCCGGGGACTGACCGGGCGGCAAGGCGTCATGATCCCACGTCAGAACCTGCCGAACCTGATGCTCTCGGCAGAGGTAGTGGCCGCGGTCGAAGGTGGACAGTTTAACGTTTGGGCAGTCAGCAGTATAGAAGAAGGGATTGAGATTCTCACCGGGATCCCGGCTGGACAGCGTGGTCCGGATGGTCGGTATCCGGCTGCCACGGTCTTTGAGCGGGTGGATCGCCGGATTGAGACGCTGGTGCGAAACCTCTCCTTATGGCAGTGATAAGTGTGGCGAAAGGCCCGGCAAAAAGCCCGCCGGGCCTTGCTTTTCGAACGATTCCGTGTCATTTTTGGGGGCCCTTTTTGGGGTTGACCGACGGCTGTGCGTTCGGTTAAGATAAGTCTCGTGCCTCGCAAGCGTGCGGCGGTCAATCAGAAGAAAAATCTTCCAGTTGACTGAAGCAAAGGCGGCGTGGTAAGATAACAACCTCGCCTCTCAAACGGCGGTGGTTTCAGCCCCTCGCACCTTTAAAACTAGACAGTGGAAAGATCGGAAAGAGCCAAGCGAGACGGACCGCGTGGTGCCGAGAGGCACCGAAAAAACAGAGCCGAACAAACTATTCTTCGGAGAGTTTGATCCTGGCTCAGGACGAACGCTGGCGGCGTGCTTA
>DAHVXO010000163.1 GCA_027356675.1 Symbiobacteriaceae bacterium
CTGTCTGACAGCGGTGATACCATCGAAGTCGTGGAACGCCCCCGGGGCGGCATGACGGCGATTCTCGCCGACGGCCAGACCCACGGGCGGCAGGCCAAGCGGGTGAGCCATCTGGTGGTCGCTAAGGCCGCGCACCTGATCGCCGATGGAGTGCGAGACGGGGCGGTGGCCCGTGGCGTCCACGACCATCTCTTCGCTGTACGCGATGGAAAGGTCTCCACGGAACTGACCATCGTCTCCGTGGACTTTCGGACCCGCAGCCTGGTGGTCACGCGCAACACGCATGTACCGGTCTTCCTCCGCCGGGCCGATGGCTCTGTGGAGCGCCTGGACCAGTATGTGGAGCCCATTGGCGTCCACGAAGTCATGAAGCCGCTGATTACGGAGATTCCCCTGGTGCCAGGTCTGGTCGTGCTGGCGTTCACCGACGGGGTGCTGTCGGCCGGCGCCCGCCAGGGCGAGCGGCTGAACCTGGACGCCCTTGCCAAGCTCGTGGCCGGCACCGAGCCAGCTCAGGTAGGGTCCCTGGTCGATCGCCTCCTGGAGCGGGCGCTGGAACTGGACCGGCAGCGGCCAGCCGACGATATGTCCATCCTGGCGGTGGGCGTAGGTCCTGCGGCTGGTGAGAACCTCGTCCGGCGGATGGCGGTCTCGATGCCCTTCTAGCTCTCGCCCCCGGCCAAGTCCGATTTCCCTGGTACGCCAGCGCTCTAGTCGGGGAGGATGGCGGATTTGAAGGAACCGCTGATTGCGGTAGTCGGGGTCTGCGCATCCGGAAAGACTACACTGGTGTCAGGGTTGACCAGTCTTGGGCTGCACGCGGTAGCTATCTCGCAGGAGCATTCCTTCGTCAAGCGGCTTTGGGCCAAGCTGCACCCTGAGACAGAGATCCTGGTGATGCTGGACGCCCGCTGGGAGACGACCAAGCTGCGTCGTCCCCTGATCACGTATGGACCTGACCGGCTGGAGGAGCAGCAGCGCCGTCTGGCCTACGCCCGTGCCGAATGCAATCTGTATCTGCCGACCGACGATCTGCGCATTGAGCAGGTGCGCCAGACCGTGGCCGATTGGGTCAAGGCTTGGAAGGAGAGATCCTGATGGAACCCGGTCAGCAACCCAAGGCGCCCACCTCAGCCAAGAACAATCTGCGTGAATGGTTGGAGACCGTCGTCATCGCACTTGCAGTGGCCCTTCTGATTCGTGCCTTTGTCGTGCAGGTCTATCTGGTGGAAGGCGAATCGATGGAACCGACTCTGCACACCGCGGAGCGGCTCATGGTCAATAAGTTCATCTACCGCTTACGGCCGCCGGCCCCCGGCGAGGTGGTGGTGTTGCAAGATCCGGCGCAACCGCGGCGTGAGCTCATCAAGCGCGTCATCGCCGTCGCCGGTGAGACGATCGAAGTGAAAAAGGGCGTCGTGTACATAAATGGGAAGCCCATAAAGGAACCCTTTAAGAACAACACCTTTACTACCAACGAAAACTTTCCGCCCTTTACCGTGCCCGAAGGCAAGATCTTTGTAATGGGGGACAATCGCGGCCGCAGCCTGGACTCCCGGATGATTGGCGCCATCCCGCTGAAGAAGGTAGAGGGTGAAGCCTTCTTCCTCTTCTGGCCGCCGAACCGGTTTTGGGCCGGTGGACTCGACCACCCCCGCACACCTGAATGACGGGGAGGAATCTGCCCAATGGCTGAGGTTACCTTCCAGATGGTCAAATCCGACCACGAAGTTCACACGTATATTATGAAAGCCAATGAGAAGCTGGCAGCCATTGGCTTCACCGAGCACGGACTCAGGCATATCGGCCTGGTGAGCCATCGGGCCATGAAGGTGTTGGAGACGCTGGGCGCGCCCGAGCGCCATCAGGAACTGGCGGGTATTGCGGGCCTCCTGCATGACATTGGCAACGTCACCAATCGGCACTCCCACGGTCAGACCAGCGCGCTGCTCTCCCACATGATCCTGGCTCGCATGGGAATGGCACCGGAGGAGATCGCCGAGGTTATGGCGGCGATCGGCAACCACGAAGAGGAGTATGGCAACCCGGTCAGCGACATCGCTGCGGCCCTCATCCTGGCCGACAAGTCGGATGTGCACCGGAGCCGGGTCCACAATCGGGACTTCGCGACCTTCGACATCCATGACCGGGTCAATTACGCGGCGGAGCACAGTGATCTGGTCACCGTCCCGGCCGACCGCACCATCCGGCTCATTCTTCAAGTTGACACGTCCATCATCGCGATCATGGAGTACTTCGAGATTTTCCTGTCCCGTATGATCATGTGCCGCCGTGCCGCAAAGTATCTGGGCTATCAGTTTGAACTGGTCATCAATGACACCCGTTTGCTGTAGCTGTAAGATGGTCCAATCCTCTATTGTTGACAGGTCTGCAACCGACTTATAGAATGGCTAAGGGAACGTAGCAAATGGGAGGCTCGGCCTCCTCTTTTTTCCGAGTTTCCGCAACTTTGTAGATGAGGGGGACAGGCCATGAGGGCCGCTTCGATCCTACTGATTTTGGTGTTGCTGCTAGGGGGGGCAATCTATGTCCTGACTAGTGTGTACCCGCTCCAGCAGCACATGAAGCTCGGCTTGGACCTTAAGGGCGGCGTCCACATGGTGCTCCAGGGTGTGGATTCCGAGGTCGGTAAGGTGACGCCTGAGGCCATTCAGAAGGCCCAGAAGATCATCAAGAACCGCGTCAACAAGCTGGGTGTCTCCGAGCCCACGGTTCAGATCGACAGCAACAACCGGATTATCGTGCAGATTGCCGGTGAGACGGACACAGAAAAGGCACGGCAGCTGATTGGCAAGACCGCGGTCCTTCAGTTTGTCGACCCCGAGGGCAAGACGGTCCTCGACGGCAAGGACATTGAAAAGGCCGGGGTTTCAGCCGGCCAGAGCGCCAGCGGATATCAGGTTACGCTGAAGCTGAAGGGCGAGGGCCCCAAGAAGTTCGCCGACGCTACGACGAAATTCAAGGGCCAGCAGATCGCGATCAAGCTCGATGACGACGTGATCTCAGCTCCGGTCGTTGAGAGCGAGATTCTCAACGGTGAAGCCGTCATCACTGGTAATTTCACGGCCCAGTCCGCCACGGACCTCGCCGATCTGATCAACGGCGGTGCCCTGCCGGTCAAGCTGGAGCTGAAGGAGAACCGGGTGGTCACCTCCACTCTGGGTGCCGACTCGCTGGCCAAGTCCGCCAGGGCGGGCATCTACGGTCTGGCAGCGGTCGTCTTCTTCATGCTGGTCATCTACCGGATCCCGGGCCTGATGGCCAACATCGCACTGACCTTCTACACCCTGCTGACGCTGGGCTTCCTGGTCGGCATCAACGCGACCTTTACGTTGCCGGGCCTGGCGGGCATCCTGCTCTCCATTGGCATGGCAGTCGACGGCAACATCATCATCTTTGAGCGTATCAAGGAAGAGCTGCGCAAGGGCAAGGGACTGCGGTCGGCCATCGACGCTGGGTTCCACCGGGCAGTCAACGCCTTCGTAGACGGGCAGGTCACGACCGTCATCGCCGGCGTGGTGCTCTGGTACCTGGGCACCGGCACCGTGAAGGGCTTCGCCCTCACGCTGACGATCGGCACGCTGCTCTCCATGTTCACCGCCATTACCGTCAGCCGCTGGCTCATTAACCTGACGGTTGCCACCGGCTGGTTCGGCCGCAGCCTCTTTGGCATCAAGGAGGTGGCTGAGTAATGAACTTCCTCACGAAGATCAACTACATGAAGATGGCCAGGTACTGGGTTGTCGTATCGCTTGTGCTGACCATCGCAGGCGTCGGTGCCTTCGCCATCATGGGGCTGAACAAGGGTATCGACTTCACCGGCGGTATCATGCTGGACATCCAGTTTGAGCAGACCGTAGGTGCGCACGAGGTGGAGACGGTCGTCGCCAAGTCCGTTGGCAGTAACTACCAGGTCCAGAAGGCGCAGGTCAAGGGCGCTGCGGAAGGCACTGCCTCCGAGTACTTCATCCGGACGCCTGAGCTGACGATGGAAGGCCGGGACAAGCTGTACAAGGACCTGGAGCAGGTCGGCAAGTACAAGCGCATCAGCGAGGACCTCGTCTCCGGCAGCGTCTCCTCGGAGTTGACCCAGAAGGCCGCACTGGCGGTCGCCATCGCGGCCGTGCTGCAGATTATCTACCTCTGGTTCCGGTTCCAGCTCAAGTTCGGCCTCACCGCCGTAGTAGCGCTGCTGCATGACCTGATCATCACGGTCGGCATCGTCTCGCTCTTCCGGATCCAGGTCAACTCCGCCTTTGTGGCGTCGATCCTGACGATCCTGGGCTATTCGATCAACGATACCGTGATCGTGTTTGACCGGATTCGTGAGCACCTGCGGGATAAGAAGAAGGGTGAGGATCTGGCGGCGCTGACCACCAAGGCGATCCAGGAGACGGTCACCCGGTCGATTTACACGGTGCTGACCGTGTTGATCACCCTGGGCGCCCTGCTGATCTGGGGCGGCGACACCGTGTGGGATTTCGCCCTCACGCTCTTCATCGGCATCTCCTCGGGCATGTACTCCTCCATCTTCATCGCTTCGGCACTGTGGCTCTTCTGGCAGCAGTGGGATGATAGGCGCCACAAGGCCGGCACCTCCAAGGCCAAGACCAAGCCAGTCCGCGCCTAGATCGGCAACACCCAACCAGCACCTGCTCGCAGGTGCTTG
>DAHVXO010000172.1 GCA_027356675.1 Symbiobacteriaceae bacterium
TCCTCTTCAAGGAGAACATGCCGCAGGTGTACGGCCTCTACGCCACGATCCTGTTGGCCAACCTGGTGACCCTGGTGGTTCAGCTCTATGGGATCCGGTTTTTCGTGCGTGTCCTCAAGCTCCCCGTGGAATACATCACCACAGCCATCATTGTGATGTGCGGCGTGGGGGCGTTCGCCATCCGCAACTCGATCTTTGACGTCTACGTGATGGCGATTTTCGGCCTGCTCGGCTACGTCTTCCATCGGCTCCGCCTCCCGGTCACGCCGGTCATTCTGGCGCTGGTGCTGGGCCAGACCATCGAATCCGAGTACCGGCGGGCCCTGATCATGTCCAGCGGCGACCACATGGTCTTCGTACAGTCCCCTGCCGCCCTGCTCTTCCTCAGCCTGACAGTGATCATGCTGCTCTTCCAGGCGATCTCGTCCTTGCGGAAGGCGCGCCAGCAGGCACCCCTGCCCGACCTGGCCGTAGCCGCAGCGGTCGATTCGGGTCCGTTCACATCAGGACAGTAGTATGTCACCCCACTGGCTGACTGCGTTGATGGCTGAAACAGAGGCCGGGCGGCCGGTGGTCCTGGTGACGGCCGTAACCGGTGAAAACGCTGGCGCCAAGCTCCTGGTCGGCGCCGGCGGCGTGCTGGCGGGCGGCCTCGGCGCCCTGAATGAGCATGCCGCCGCCGCGGCCGGGGCAGCGCTTCGGATGGGCCGTCCGGCCACCCTGGACGCAGGCGGCGGCACCACGCTCTACCTGGAGCCGTACCTCCCGCCACCGACCCTCGTCATCGTTGGGGCTGGCCATGTGGCCCAGCCCCTGGCGACGGGCGGCAAGCTGGCGGGATTCCACGTGGCCGTGCTGGACGACCGCTCTGCCTATGCGACACGGTCCCGCTTTCCGGATGCAGACGCGGTGATCTGTGACGAGTTCCGGCACGGACTCGACCAGCTTCAGCTTGGAGTGAACCACCACGTGGTCCTGGTGACTCGGGGCCACCAGCATGACCTTGACTGTTTGCGGCACGTGGTCGACCTGCCGCTCGCTTATATCGGTATGATCGGCAGCCGACGCCGGGTGATGGGCGTCTTTCAGCGCCTGATGGACGAAGGGGTGGCTCCCGAAAGCCTGCAGCGGGTACACGCTCCCATCGGCCTCGACATCGGTGCCGAAACGCCGGGAGAGATCGCCATCAGCATCGTCGCGGAATTGGTGAAGCTGAGGCATGGCGGCACGGGGGAGAGCCTGTCCCGCGGCACGCGCGGCAGTGTGCACCGGTTCCGCCGTCAGCAGACCTGAAGGAGGGGCAGTATGGCCGGCGACTTGTGGCTCAGGGCACGGGAAGCGCTACTGAGGGGCGAGGCTGTGGCCGTGGCAACCATCACCAGGACCTGGGGGCACTCACCCCGCGAGGTGGGCGCCAAGATGCTGGTCTTTCGCGACGGCCGCATCCTGGGCACCGTGGGCGGCGGATGCGGCGAGTCGGAGATCCGCATGGCCGCCCTGCAGTCCCTGGACTCCGGGCAGCCCCGGATCTGCCTGGTCAACCTGACCGCTGATTTCCGGCAGGACGAAGGGGCGATCTGCGGCGGACGCCTGGAGATCTTCGTAGAGCCGTTGCTGCCGCAGGCGGGTGCCTCATGAAGCCTCGGTTTTCGCAAAGCCTGGTGCTCATCCGGGGGGCCGGCGATCTGGGCACCGGGGTGGCCGTCCGCCTCTACCGGGCGGGCTTTCCGGTGGTCATGACCGACCTGCCCGCGCCTCTGGTGGTGCGGCGGAGCGTCGCCTTCGCCGAGGCGATCCCGCAGTTGCAGTACACCGTGGAAGGGATCACGGGCGTGCGGGTGGAGCGGGGGGCTGATTGCCTGCCCTGTCTGGAGTCGGGGTCGATCCCCGTCGCGGCAGACCCGGACGGCAGACTGCTGAGAGAGCTGAAGCCGGCTGTTGTGGTGGATGCGGTCATGGCCAAGCGCAACACGGGCACACGGATTTTGGACGCTCCCGTGGTGATCGCCCTCGGGCCTGGTTTCACGGCCGGGGTGGATTGCCATGCCGTCATTGAGACCAAGCGGGGCCACACCCTCGGCCGCGCCCTGTACGCGGGTTTTGCGGCAGCGGATACGGGCATTCCCGGCGAGGTGGGGGGCGCGACCGTTGAGCGGCTCCTGCGGGCTCCTGCCCCGGGACTGTTTTACAGCCGGGTCCAACTGGGGGAGACCGTCGCCCCCGGCCAGGTCATCGGCGTGATTGAACCCAGCGGGGAGCCGGTCGCAGCAGTGATCGGTGGCCTGCTGCGTGGCTTGCTCAGGGACGGTGTGCGGGTTTGCGCCGGTACGAAGATCGGTGACGTGGGCCCCGTGGCTGAGCCGGACCACCTGTACCTGGTTTCGGAAAAGGCGCTGGCGATTGGCGGCGGCGTCCTGGAAGCGATTTTGCACCTGGGAGGGTTACCGTCATGCCGTTCGGTTTCCACGACCGGATCCTGAAAGTCGATCTGAGCACTGGTCGCCTCTTTGTGGATTCTCCCGGAGAGGCTTTTTATCGCCGTTACCTGGGCGGACGGGCGCTCATTGCCTATTACCTGGCCAAGGAGATGCCGCCCCAGGCCGACCCGCTCGGCCCCGACAATCTGCTGATCTTCGCCCCCGGCGTGGCCACCGGGGCGACGATCTCCGGCCCCGGCCGCAACGGGGTGGGAGCCAAGTCGCCGCTCACAGGGGCCTTCGGCTCCGCAGAGGTCGGGGGCTTCTGGGGCGCCGAGCTGAAGCGGGCAGGGTTCGACGCCGTCGTCGTACGAGGACGGGCTGAACTGCCCGTCTATCTCTGGATCCAGGACGGCAAGGCCGAGATCCGGGAGGCCGGTCACCTGTGGGGTAAGACCGTCGGTGAGGCGGACGAGGCCCTGAAGCAAGAACTGGGGGACCCGCATGTGCGGACGGCCCTGATCGGCCCCGCCGGGGAGCGAATGGTCCGTTACGCCACCGTGGTCAACGACCGGAGCCATTTCGCCGGGCGGGGCGGCCTGGGCGCCGTCATGGGCGCCAAGCACCTGAAGGGCATCGCCTGCCGGGGGCCGATGGGCAAGAGCGGCCTGATGGCGATTAAGGACCAGGGCCGGGTTTCCGCCGTAAACAAGTGGATGGGCCAGAACCTGCCCCTGGTAGAGGCGCTGCACAAGTACGGCACCGCCGGCGGACTCCTGAGCTATGGCGGCCTGGGCAACCTGCCCACTTACAACTTTCAGGAAGGCTCCTTCCCCGAGGGCCAAGATAACCTGTCGGGTGAGCGCATGGCGGAGACCATCCTCGTGCGCCGGGAGACCTGTTACGCCTGCGCCGTCCGCTGCAAGCGGGCGGTAGAATTGGAGACTCCGTACCGCGTCAGCGCTGCCAACGGTGGGCCGGAGTATGAGACTTTGGCCATGATGGGCTCCAATCTGGGCATAGGCGACCTGGAACTGGTGGCCAAGGCCTCGGAGCTGTCAGCGCTTTACGGCCTCGACTCGATCAGTTTGGGTGCGTCCATCTCCTGGGCCATGGAGTGCTTTCAGAACGGTCTGCTCACTACTGCGGATACCGGTGGCATCGAGATCCGCTTTGGCGACAAGGACCTGCTGCTCCCGTTGGTGGATCTGATCGTCCGGCGCGAGGGGGTAGGAGACCTGCTGGCAGAGGGGGCCTACCGGGCCTCCCGGATCATCGGCCGCGGCACGGAGGCCTTCGTGGTCCACGTGAAGGGCCAGGACTTCCCGGCCCACGAGCCCCGGACGAAGCACGGGCTGGGGCTGGGCTTCGCGGTCTCGCCGACCGGGGCCGACCACATGCACAACCTACACGATTCCGTGGTCACCAGCGAGAGCGGCCGGCCGCTGGTGCATGCCCGCATGTTCGGCGAGTTTTCGCCGGTGCAGGTCCACGGATACGGCGCGGAGAAGCTCCGCCTGCTCAACCACCACAGCAACTGGCGGCATGCGCTGGACTCCATGGTGATGTGCCATTTTCTCCCATATGACCCCGGGCAGATGGTGGAGATTATCAACGGGATCACCGGGTGGGATATGGATATCTACGAGATGCACCGGGTGGGAGAGCGGGCTGCGACGATGGCGCGGACCATCAACGCCTGCATCGGGCTCCGCCGGGATGCCGACAGCCTGCCGCCGAAGATGTTCAAGGAGATCGGGAACTCCCGCACCGGCAAGCCGATTGACCCGGAAGAGTTCCAGGCGGCGCTGACGCACATCTATAGGATGAACGGCTGGGATCCCGACACCGGGATTCCAACGCCCAAGCGGCTCCGGGAGTTGGGCGAGGAGTGGCTGATTGACCTGCTGCGGACGCACGTGGGGTAGTGATAGCAGACGGTCGCCTAACCCCAATCTGAGTCATCCACTACCCGAGTGCAGGAATCCGACGTATCCTGAGCCAACTACCAAAGGTATTAGCCAGGTGCGGGGGTATTCACGGATGGACCGGCAATACGTGGTGTTCCGTCTTGAGGGGCAGAGCTATGGTGCGGATATCACGGTGGTGCGGGAGGTTGGCAGCATGCTCCCCGTCACCCGACTGCCCAACACCCCCGACTATGTGGACGGTGTGCTGGACCTGCGGGGGGAAGTCCTCCCCGTCATCGACCTGCGCAGGCGGCTGGGGCTGCCCACGCGCCCAGCGGACCAGGAGACGCGGGTGATGATCCTGGACCTGGGCCATCACTCTTCGGCTCTGGTGGTCGACGGCGTCGAGCACG
>DAHVXO010000201.1 GCA_027356675.1 Symbiobacteriaceae bacterium
CCCAGCAGCGAGGCGGTCTCCGGATTTTCGGAGACCGCCCGTACGGCCCGCCCGAGCGAGGTGCGCGAGAGGGTCCACTGCAGCAGGAGCATCAGGGTGATGGAGACGGCAAGCACCACGATCTGGGCCGTGGTCACTTGCACTGGCCCCAGCCGGATCACGCCGTCCCCCAGGGGCACGCGGAAAGAGAGCGGCTCGCCGCCCACGGTCCGGACCATGACGTTCTGGAGCACCATGCCCAGGCCGATCGTGCTGATCAAGGGCGCCAGGTTGGTCACGCCCTTGCGCCGCAGGGCGCGCAGGGCTGTGAACTCCAGAACCGCCCCGGCGAGGGCCGCACCGGCCATACCGCCAAGCAAGGCTGGGACCAGGCCCCAGCCGAACTTGGTGACCAGCGCATACCCGGCCATCGCACCGAGCATGAAGACCTCGCCATGGGCCATGTTGATGATCTCAAGCACGCCGAAGATCAGGGTGTATCCGAGGGCGACCAGTGCATAGGTGCCGCCCTGCGTGATACCGTTGAGCACTTGCTGTACAAACACGAGCCCCTGCCCCCTGTGGTGGAAAGTGCGGGGGCTGGGCCCCCGCACGCCCTGTTACTTTAGTTCGGTATACTTGCCGTCCTTGATCTGCAGTACGTACGGGATCATATCCGGGTTGCGGTTGGCGTCGAAGGAGAACTTGCCGGTCACGCCTTCGTAGTTCTTGATGCTGGCCAAGGCGTCGCGCACCTTGTCCCGGTTTGTGGAGGCGGCCTTCTTGAGGGCTTCGGCGACCAGGAAGGTACCGTCGTATGCTTGGGCGGCGAACTGGTCGGGGCCCTTGCCGTTCATCTTGGCGGTGTAGTCGGCGACGAATTTCTTGACCTTGGGATCATCGCGGCCGGGGAACCACGGGGAGCCCACGACAGCGCCGTTGGCCGCTTCCTTGGCCACATCGGCCAGGGCGGGGGAGTTGAAGCCGTTGCCGCCGATGAACGGACCCTTGAAGCCGGCCTTGCGGGCCTGGACCATCACGAGCGCCGCTTCCTGGTAAAGGCTCGAGATCACGATGGCGTCGGGCTTGGCGGCCATAATCTTGGTGATTTGAGCGCCGAACTCGGTGTCCTTGGTATTAAAGGAGGCTTCGGAGACGATCTCGACCTTGTTCTTGCCAAGCTCGGTCTTGAACGTGTCGTAGCCGGACTTGGAGAAGTCGTCGTTGGCGGCCCACATGACGCCGACCTTCTTCAGGCTGAACTTCTCCACCGCCCGCTTGACGGTGTGCGGCAGCACGCTCGCCTCGGGCATGGAGTTGCGGAAGACAAAGTTACCGAGGTCGGTGATGCCAGCCGCCGTGGTGGAGATGCCCAGGATCGGCACGCCGCTCTGCTGGGCCACGGGTCCGGCGCCGAACATCTCGCCCGAGAGTGTCGGGCCGATGATCATGGTAACCTCATCCTTGTCGATCAGCTTGCGGACGGCGCTGATGGCCTGGTCCTTGTTGCCCTGGCTGTCTTCGAAAATGACCTCAAGCGGAGCGCCGTTGATGCCGCCGGCCTTGTTGATGTCGGCGACTGCCAGCTCAACGCCCGCCTTCTGGGCGATGCCGTAACCGGAATTGCCGCCGGTCAGAATGAAGACGGCGCCCACCTTGATCGGCTTCTTGGCCTCGGCCTTGGGTGCCTCCGCCTTGGGCGCTTCGGCCGCAGGCTTGGTCTCCTTGGTACCGCCACATCCGAACAAGAGGCTGGCACTGAACAGGAGCATGAGGACTGAGACTCCGTACCGCAGGATGGACCGCTTGGACACTGTGGCTCCCCCTCCGCTATAATTGGCGCTCGACCGTAAACCCTAACCCAATACTGCGTCAACTGGCCAAATCCCTTGTCCCATATACATATAATTATCATGATTGGTTGGATTGGGGAAGGGCATATTTGTCCTCAATGATTGTTAATTCGTGTGGGCCTTTCTGGCAAAGAGCCCGGCATCATGGCGATGCCGGGCTCCAAACTGTATGCGGGCGGATTGTCAGGCGGTCACACCGGTCAGAACCTCCGCCAGCGACTCGTCGATAATCCGGAGCGCCGTCTCGGCGTCGGCCCGACTGATGTTGAGGTGCGGCGTGATCCGGATCACGTTGCCATAGAGGCCGCCCTTGCCGATCAGGAGGCCCTTCTCCTTCGTCTTCTCCATAAGCTTGACCGCCACGTCAGGGGCCGGCTTCTTCTGCTCGTGCACGAATTCCAGACCCAGCATCAGCCCCATGCCCCGGACTTCACCCAGGGCGGGGTACTTCTCCTGCATGCCCAGGAAACCGTCCTTGAGTAGCTTGCCGATCACGGTGGCGTTCTCCACCAGGCCCTCGCCTTCGATCACATCGATGACGCCCAGGGCAGCGGTCGTGGAGACCGGGTTGCCGCCAAAGGTGGAGATGTGGGCGCCGCGGTGGGCGTCGGCGACCTCGGGCGTGGCAATGGTCCAGCCAATCGGGAGGCCGTTGGCCAGACCCTTGGCGCTGGTCATGATCTCCGGCTCTACGCCCCAGTGCTCGATGCCGAACATGTACTTGCCCGTGCGGCCCCAGCCGGACTGGACCTCATCGCAGATGAAGACGCCGCCGTACCGGCGCACAATCCCGACCAGCTCCTGGAAGTACTCGGGCGGCGGGGTGATGAAGCCGCCCACGCCCTGAATGGGTTCTGCCAGGACGGCGGCCACCTGTCCCGAGGTGGTGGTCTGAATCAGCTCTTCGACATCGGTCGCACACCGCAGCTCGCAGCCCGGGTATGTCAGACCAAAGGGGCAGCGGTAGCAATAGGCGTTATGGGCGTGCCGGATGTAAGTCGGTCCGGGGTTGATGCGGTAGTTGGCGTGTGCGGTGAGCGCTTGGGCCGTCTGCGAGCGCCCGCTGTACCCGTGCCGCAGGGCAATCACTTCCTGGCGGCCGGTGTAGAGCTGTGCCAGCTGGATGGCGGTCTCGTTGGCCTCGCTGCCGCTGTTGGTGAAGAACGACTTCTGGAGCTTGCCTGGGGCCAACTGGGCCAGCTTTTCCGCCAGTTCCACCTGCGGAACATTGGGGTAGAGCGTGGAGATGTGCTGGAGCGTGTCAATCTGGGCGTGCACCCGGGCGTTGACCTTGGGATTGCAATGGCCGACACTGACGGTGAGAATGCCGCCGAAGATGTCCAGATACTGGCGCCCTTCCGTGTCCCAGACATACTGGCCCTCGCCCCGGACGATGGGCAGCGGCTCCTTGTAATAGGTCGCTACCGTCGGGATCAGGTACTCCTTCTGTTTCTGGATAATCTCATGCTTGTCCATTACGATCACCCTCCGACACCATGCTACCACTGCGCGGTCTGCACGCAGAATACACAGTATGTCAGTTCGAAGTATGACAGTTTGTAAGGTACAGGGAGGCTCGGACTGCCAGCGCCAGAGCGAGCCGCCCTTCCGGGTCGTCCAGGCGGCGCCCGGTCAGTTCGTGGAGCCGTTCGAGCCGCTTGTAAAGCGTCTGGCGGGTCAGGACAAGCCGGCGGGCTGTCTCCGCCATGTTGTAGTCGGCGTCGATCAGGACCCGGAGTGTCTCAAAGAGCGGCGCACCCTTGTGGACCAGCACGGCGCCCAGTTCGTCCTGCACCAGCGAGTGCAGGGCGTCGGTCGGTGCGGTGGCCAGGAGCCGGTACGGTCCCATCTCGCGGAAGAATCGCACCATGCCCTGCCGGGGAATAATCGCCTGCAGCCGCTCCACCGCCTGCGCCTCCGCAAAGGCCGCGGGGATCGAGTCAAGGTGGGTGTAGATGCCGCTGACGGAAAGCCGCAGCCCGGACTGGGCATGCAAGCGCCTGATGGCCTCCTCCAGCCCCGACGGCTGCGCCGCCACTGCCAGGACCCGGCGCCCGCTGACCAGCCAACCAGCCGGCACTGCCCGAAGGGGCTCCGAAGCCAGAATGACCGCCATGGGGCGAGTTCCCACCTCGATGCCCAGGGCCTGGGCCCTCCGTTGCGCCTCCACCGGGGGCAGGGCCCCCATGATCATCTCCTCCAGAAGGTCGCCGCCTATCACCCGGCGGGCGTGCTCGGCCGTCTTTAGCCTGATCAGTTCCACCGCAACCGCTTCCGCGGCCCGCTCCATGATGATTGGCGTCATCTCGTTGATGGGGCGCTGCTCCAGGAGACACAGTTCGCCCCAGAGTTCGTCCATCAGGCGGATGGGCACGCGATGCACCGGCCATTCTCGGCCCCGGAGCGCCAGCCGGTCAGCGCTGGATCGGACCGCCAGGGCTACGCTGACGGGCTGTGGCGGGTAAGAATAGAAGGGACCGTTCTCCTCACGGGCGATGTACAGAACCGGGTTCATCACCGTCTTGTGCAGCGATTTGAGCAGGGCCGGCACCCCTTCCTGCCGCAGCAAAATCCCCATGAATGCATCGGCCGTCTGCAGGGCTCGCTGTACATGCACGTACTGGCGGTTGACGATCAGGGAGTAGACAGTCTCCGTGACCTCGATGAAGTGCATCTCCCGTGTGACCGCAATCACGGGCAAGCCGGCGCGGTCGGCCTCTTCCGCCACCGCCGCCGGCACCTCCCGCAAGGCGCGCCCAAGCTCAAAGATCAGCGCGGCACAGGGCACCGCCGCCAGTTCCTGCACGAACCGCCGGAGCACGCTCTCCGGCTGATCCTTCAGGAAGATGCCGTGGGTGAGCAGCAACTCTGACCCTTTCAGGAAACGGGACACATCGATGATCTCAGTAATGTGCACCCACCGGACCTGATTCTTGAGTCCGGACCGCCCGGCCACGACGATTGCGGACTGAAAGAACGGAAGGGCCAGGACCTCTTGCACGGTGACGGACATCAGCGCTTCCTCCCCCGACTGGGAACATCAGGGCACGTCATACGCGGTGGCTGTGCGAGTCGCTCTGCGACACATGTCCCGGGCCCTGGTGTCATTCTGTCAAAGCGTGAGTTGGCGAATTGTCCGTTACATGCGTTGGGATCTGCATGGTATAAGTGAGACAATTAGTATTCGTGCACATGTTTCTCCGTTGCTGCAATCATGGACGCACCAGCCGTTATTGGGCAGAGGGAGTGAAGGGTATGGCTGAAGCGAAGCGGGTTCTGATTCGTGGGGGAACCATGGTGACCGCCGCAGACGTCACCCGGGCGGACATCCTCGTGGAGGGCGAGCAGGTGGTCGCGGTTGGGACGAATCTGGGCAGTGCCGGTGCTGAGGTGGTGGAGGCGGGCGGAAAGCTGATCTTTCCGGGGGGCATCGACCCCCACACCCACCTGGACATGCCGTTCGGTGGGACTGTGACGGCGGACGACTTCCTTACCGGCACCATCGCGGCCGCCGCGGGCGGCACCACCACCATCGTGGACTTCGCCTTGCAGAGCCGGGGCGACAGCCTTCGCAATGGGCTGGCCACCTGGCACGCCAAGGCCGAAGGGAAGGCCGTCATCGACTACGGCTTTCACATTGCCGTCAACGATCTGAATGATCAGGTCCTGGGCGAACTGGCAGACGTGGTCAGAGACGAGGGCGTCACCTCATTCAAGCTGTTCCAGGCATACAAAGGCATTCTACAGGTCGACGATGCCACCATCCTGCGTACCATGCAGCGGGCACGGCAGGTCGGCGCCCTGGTGATGGCACACTGCGAAAATGGCGATGTGATTCAGGTCCTGGTAGAGCAGGCGCTGGCGGCAGGCCAGACCGACCCCATCTATCACGCCCTGACCCGGCCGCCCGAGATTGAGGGCGAGGCAACCAACCGTCTCCTTGTCCTGGCCCGCATTGCCGGTTCGGCGGTCTACGTCGTGCATCTGACCTGCCAGCAGGCACTGACCGCGGTGTCGGCCGCCCGCGCCGCCGGTCAGACTGTCTTCGCCGAGACCTGCCCGCAGTACCTGGTGTTGGATGTTGATTCCATCCGCAAGCCTGACTTCGAGGGCGCCAAGTACGTCTGGTCACCGCCGCTGCGGGAGAAGTGGCATCAGGACCACCTGTGGGCCGGGCTGAAGTCGGGTTCCCTGCAGACGCTGGGCTCCGACATGTGCTCCTTCAACTTCGCCGGTCAGAAAGAACTGGGCCTGGGCAACTTCGCCAAGATCCCAAACGGGGGGCCTTCGATTGAAGACCGGATGAGCATACTTTATCATTTTGGCGTCGTGGAAGGGCGGCTGTCGCTCAATGAGTTCGTGGCCGCCACATCCACTTCGGCGGCCCGGTTGTTCGGCCTCTTCCCACGCAAGGGAACCATCGCTCCCGGGGCCGACGCCGACCTGGTCATCTGGGATCCGGAGGCGGAGCGGACCCTGTCGGCCCGGAGCCACCATATGAACGTCGACTACAATCCCTTCGAGGGGATTCGGGTCAAGGGAGCGCCCGTGCGCGTAATCAGCCGCGGCGAGACTGTGGTGGCGGACGGACAGTTCGTAGGCAAGGCGGGTCGCGGCCGGTTCATCAAGCGGGCCCCGTTCGACCACGAGCGGCCCCCACGGTAGCAGGGCCGGCGACCGGGCTGTATTTCCGCGCAAACACGCATGGCAGGAGGCAGAGAGTACCGTGACAAAGATCAAGGTCGGGGTCTACATCTGCTATGACCGCCATTTCCCGGAGGGCGCCCGCGCCCTGGGGCTCAATGGCGCCGAGATCGTCTTCAACCCGTCGGCCACCGTCGCCGGCCTTTCGGAGTACCTGTGGAAGCTGGAGCAGCCCGCCCACGCCGTCGCCAATGGATACTACATCTGCGCCATCAACCGCGTCGGCTACGAGCAGCCCTGGAATATGGGCGAGTTCTACGGCCAGAGCTACATCTGCAACCCGCGTGGGCAGATGGTCGCCGTGGGCAGCCGGGACAAGACGGAAGTGGTGGTCGGCGAGGTCGACTTCGATATGATCCGTCAGGTGCGCGATACGTGGCAGTTCTTCCGTGACCGCCGGCCGGAGACCTATGGGGGGCTGAGCAACGTCGGGGAAGCGTAAGCGCCTCGAGCAGGAAGCAGTGGCCCGGTTCTGCAAGGAATCGGGCCACCCTTTTTCCCACAGGTCAGGGGATGATGGCCGCACGGCCCAGGAGCGCATTTGCGCGCACGCGGGCATGCAGCCGGTCGAACTCGGCCAGGGGAGCGGTTTCGGAGACGATGGGGCGAATCTTGCCGGCAGCCACCAGGTCGATGGCCTGCTGGAGTTCGAACTTGGAGACGTAGCGGGATCCCATGAGTTGCAGTTCCTTGTTGGTCAGCGCGATCGGGTCGATGTGGTAGCGGGGGCCGTGGAAGGTGGTCAGGTTGACCATCCGGCCACCGTCGGCCAGGAGCGTGAAGGTCTGGTTCAACGTCGCTTCCGTACCGACCAGGTCGACCGCCACATCGACCCCGCGGCCATCGGTGATGGACATCACGGCCGCTTGCAGGTCGTCGGTCTGTGCGTTCACCACGTGGGCGGCGCCCAGGGGACGGCAGGCCGCCAGCTTCTCATCGCTCAGGTCGATGGCGATGACCTCGCCGCCAAACAGGTTCATCATCTGCACCAAATGGATGCCGACACCGCCCGCAGCCCCAAGGATCAGGCAGCGGTCACCGGGACGGACCCGGGCCCGGCTCTGGGTGACGTGCAACGGTGTGCCGATGGCATCCGGGATCGCTGTGGCGGCCACCAGGTCGATACTCTCCGGCAGCTTGAAGAGGTTGGTCGCGGGCAGGCAGGTGTATTCGGCGTAGCCGCCGTCCCGGTGGACGCTCACGTAGCCGCTCCAGTTGCGGCAGAGTGTATCCCGGCCCTGCCGGCACATGTCGCAGTGACCGCAGGTAACGTAGAAGTAGTTGATGACCCGGTCACCCACCGCGAGCCCGGTGACGCCGGGGCCCAGGCTTACCACAGTACCGGCGATCTCGTGCCCCGGCACCCGCGGCAGGTTGCCCGGACGCCCAAGGACGCCAGCCATGACATTTAGCACAGTAAGTCCGACGCCGCAGGCGCTCACCTTGATGAGGACCTCGCCCGGACCAGGCTGCGGGATGGGTAGCTCCGTCAATTCGGGCTCGCCACCCCACTCATGCATGACAACCGCACGCATGGAATCGGTCAAAAGAATCACCTCCGCGGATTGGATCGGAACCACCGCCGGGCAGGCGGAACGCAAGGGCGAGACCAAGTCTCGCCCTTGCGTTTCAGAACGCTATGCGATCTTCTTAGTCTGCTGCGCTGCTCGACATCTCCGTCAGGCCGAGGTATTCCTGTTCGGAGAGTTGTGACGCGTCCTTCTGCATCAGAGCCCAGTATACCACTGCCGAGACGATCAGGCCCACGACCCAGGAGTTATCCGCCAGGAAGGAGAGGGTGGGGATGAACTTGCCGATCATGCCGACGAAAATGCCGGTCAATGTGGCCCATACCGCCTGCAGGTTGATCCCGCCCCGGTAGTCGTAGCGGCCGCCCGGGGTGTAGAGGCCGACCAGGTCGAGGCGGCGCTTGCGCACCAGCCAGTAATCAGCGAACGCAACGCCGTCGATCGGGCCCAGGAAGGCAGCGTACGTGCCCAGCCAGCCGAAGATGTAGTTGCTGAAGTTCGCCATGATGTACCAGGGCTGCATGGCGATGCCCAGCAGGCCCGTGATCAGAACGCCGTGTCCCCACGTGAGTTTGCGGGGGAGGAGGTT
>DAHVXO010000240.1 GCA_027356675.1 Symbiobacteriaceae bacterium
ACGCTGGCCCTGCGCCACAGGGTGGATAGCGAGACCATGAAGAAGATCGCGGCTTACCTCGCGGGGCTGAACCCGAAGCCCGAGGTCGCCGCTGGTCAACCTGTGGCGCGTCCACGCTTTCCCAATATCAGTTTCGGTGCGGCGGCCGTTCAGCCGTTGCCTGATGGCGCTGCGATTGGGGTCCCGTTGGGTGGATCACCGCCAGCTTCCGCTCCGAGGACGGTCACGCCTGTCCAGGGTACACCCATGGCGCGGGCCTCTGAGCCCGAAGGCTGGGCAGCACGAATGCTGAAGCGGCTGCAGCGGAATCTCGGGCTTGGCTCCATCCCCACGGTCGGGGGCCAGGGGGTTCAAGGGCGCCGGACCGCACCACAACCCGGCCTCACTCCGCCCAGAATCGGCCGGCTCTACCAGGAATCTGGCAGACTCGGAAACTGGGAAGGCAACGGCATAGGCGCCGGATCGGGCGGCGGCGGGGGCGCGTCATGGCCAGCGCAGGCGGCTTCAAGGACGCCGGCCCGCTCGGTGGACCCGCTGCAGTTCCCCCCCGTCGCCCCACCCTCTCCCGCCAGGCCGCTCTCGGCGTTGAAGGCTCACGAGCTCATCCGGACCGAAGAGGAGTTGGATGGCCTTTGATGGGTCTGGGGCCTGCGCTGGGCCACATCGCCTGGCATGAGAAACTGCGCCGGGCCCTCGCCCAGCGCCACGGGGTCCGCATGGGTGAGTCGACCGTGGTGAGCCGGAACGTTCATATGAGCGATCCCCGAAATCCTCAGGTGGTCACCGTCCTGACGGGGTCCGATGCGGGCGAGGTGTTCTATGGGCGGGCGCGGCATGGCGAGGTCATCCACGTCGATATCTTTCACGCGCTGGCGGAGGTGGACCACCGGCGGGTGGCCGTGGCCTTGCGCTGGGCGCTGGCCGGGGTGGCAGCGCCGCTGGGGGCTGAGCGGGCCGGGACGCTGCTGGACTACTTTGATCTCATGACCACCACGGGTGGGGGGCGGGTGACCGGCGATCTCTCCTTTGGCAAGAAGCCATCTCTGCAAGCGGCGCACCGAAACCACGTCCATCTGGCCGGGCGATTGGGAGACGACCAGTTGCACCTGCTGGTGGTGTTGATCGGCACCGTGGAGGACGAACTGCGGGCTCAGGGCGTGGAAATCCGCCGGGTGGACCGGATCTGCCACAGCCGGGACTCCGGTTCCGGTGCGCCGCTGGATCTATCCCACTACACGGACTACAACGACAGCTGGGTACGAGGCAGCCGCTCAGGCGGGCGGACCGGTGAGTCCGTGGCCGGCGGCGGGGGCCAGCCGTGTGAGGGCGGGACGCTTCGGCATTCCCGGTCCGGGGGGGCTGCCCCGTGGGGGGCGGGGCAGCCGACCGCGGCGGGTGGGACGACCGGGGGCACGGGAGTCGCGCGTCCAGGGGCCTCCGGTGCGGGAGGGGGGGCGGGCGAAGCCCAATCCGGGGGCGATCCGGCGTCAGGATGGGAGAGCCTGGAGCAGGAGCGGCGGCTGCAGGCGGCGCTAGACCTATCCCGCCGCCTGGGCTCCCCGGACGAGGTCAGCCGGGTGCTCGACCAGCTTCAGGCCGAGCAGGGGTGGGCATCGCTGTACGGACCGGGCAACTCTCAGGCGCCCTTTGTCATCCGCCAACTCGAGGACGAGGGGCTCGTCCGCCGAGATATTCGGGGCCTGCACCTTACGCGGGAGGGCCTGGACCTGGCGGCCTACCTGAAGGGTCACCTGCGGGACGTCAAACTGCGGTTTCGCAAATTGATCCGGCGGCTGTCCGCCGGCAGCTGCCGGCGGGGTGGGCAGGCGGCACCAACGTTGGCGCCACCTTCAGCTGACGTGCGGTCCGGTCCGGTCCGGGGGGCTGCACCTGCCGAGAAGGGAGCTTGGCTGGGCGATGTGGCCATACCGGAGACGGTGCGTGCGGCGCTGAGGCGTACCCACTTGGAGCAGGTTGAGACAGGAAGGCCGGCGGCCCGCCTGCGACTGTTGCGCGGAGATGTGCACGTCCACCTGCGTTCGGGCCAGCAGCCGCTGAATATCTGCCTGCTGATTGATGCCAGCGCCTCCATGGCCGGACGGCGCATCCTGGCGGCCAAGCATCTAGCCCGTCACCTGCTGGTCTCGACGCGCGACCATATCTCCGTTATCGCCTTTCAGGAGCGGGATGTGCGCGTGTATGTACCGTTCACCAGGGATTGGGGTCAGGTTGAGGAAGGGCTGTCACGCATCCAACCGCTAGGGTTGACGCCTCTGGCTCATGGGCTCACACAATCGCTGGAGTTGATTCGGGAGTCGCGGGTCCGCCGTCCGCTGCTATTGCTGATCACGGATGGCATCCCCACCGTACCGAAATGGACGATTGATCCCCTGGCCGACGCGTTGGAGGCAGCACGCCAGGTGGGGATCGGGCGGGTTCCATTCGGGTGTATCGGGCTGCAGCCGAGCCGGCGATACCTGGAGGACCTGGCAAAGGCGGCTGGGGGCACCCTGCATGTGGTCGAAGAATTGGACGAGGATGCGCTGGTGACCATCGCACATCAGGAGCGGCTCCGGATCTCGCAGCGGGCGAAATGAAGGAAGGCTCTCAGAGAGGGATTCCCACCCGGCGGAGCGAAGTATAGAAACGTATAATTCCTGCGGATTTGCCCCCCGCCCGGCCACACCGAGCGGGGGGCAGAACGTGTACATGGAGTGTGACGCGGTGGCCAGAGTCTACCGGGCCATGCGGTGGCGCCCTCTGCCGCCTGACCCCGCTGCGTGCTTGCTGCTCTCCCGGGCCACCGGGCTGTCGCCTGTCGTGGCCCAGGTGCTGTATAACCGAGGCCTTACGACCCCGGCGGCCGCCGAGGCGTTCTTGAGCGCGGGCCGGGGACAGATCTTGGACCCTTTCCTGCTGAAGGACATGGACCGGGCGGTTGCTCTGCTGAAGGAACGGATCGCCGCTGGCCGTCCCATCATGGTCTATGGCGATTACGATGTCGATGGCGTGACGGGCACCGCGATTCTTGTCCTGGCGCTTCGGGCCCTGGGAGCGCAAGTGGACTACTACATCCCCGATCGCTTTAACGAAGGCTACGGCCTCAACGTGGAGGCGCTCGCGGAGGTGCAGCGGCGCGGCCACGATTTCGTCCTCTCTGTGGACACTGGGGTCTCAGCCGTGGCTGAGGCGGCGGCGGCCCGGCAGCTCGGCGTGACGCTGATCATCTCCGATCACCATGAGCCGGGGCCGGAACTGCCCGACGTACCTGCGCTGGTCAACCCGAAACGCCGAGATTGCACATACCCGTTCAAGGGCTTATCGGGCGTTGGCGTTGCGTTCAAGTTGGCCCTTGCGCTGCAGGCCCCCAACGCCTGGGACCTGTTGGACATCGTGACGCTGGGCACTATTGCGGACATGGTGCCGCTGGTGGGGGAGAACCGGGCCATCGTACGGGAAGGGCTGAACGCCCTGAGCAATACCCGGCGAGTGGGCCTGCGGGCCCTCATCGAAGTAGCGGGTCTCAAGGAGACGGTTACTGCTACACATATCGGGTATTCACTCGGGCCACGCATCAACGCTCTGGGCCGTATGGGCAGCGCCATGCAGGGCGTCGAACTGCTGCTGACCGCTGACCCCGCCCGTGGCGTCCAACTCGCTCGCCACCTCGACGACCAGAACCACTCCCGCCAGGAGGTGGAGGCGGCGATGCTGCGGGAGGCCTTCCGCCAGGTTGAGGAGTTGGCTCCCCAGGACCGGGAGTTCGTGCTCGTCTTGGCCGGCGAGGGCTGGCATCACGGCGTGGTGGGCATTTGCGCGACGCGGGTGTTGGAGGCATACAACCGGCCGGCCATCCTCCTGTCGATCGACGGCGAGACCGTGCGCGGCTCGGCC
This sequence comes from Symbiobacteriaceae bacterium, assembly GCA_027356675.1. Next base: position 3,895 of record DAHVXO010000240.1, read on the forward strand.
CGCTCAATCCCCGCCTTCCACATGCATCGGGCACTGTCACAGGTCTCGGACCTGTTTGTCAAGTTCGGCGGCCACGCTGCAGCCGCGGGCATGACGCTCAAACGCCGGGAGGATATTCCGGTGCTGCGTCAGCGGCTTAACCTGATTGCCAAGGAGTGGCTTCGCCCGGAGGACCTGGTGCCGGAGCTATCGATTGATGCTTACGTAGGCCTCGAGGAAGTCAGCGGCGGTTTGCTGGCTGACCTGAAACAGCTGGAACCCAACGGCATTGGCAATCCCGCACCGGTCCTGGCCGTGCGTAGCACTACTGTCACGGAGGCGCGCACGATGGGGAAGGAGCAGCAACACATCCGTCTGCTGCTCAAGTCCGAGAGCGTGCCGTTGCCGTTGGAGGCCGTCGGCTGGAACATGGCTGCGGCCCGGCCGCCAGTCGCGGCCTGCGTGGATGCCGCCTTTGTGCCGGAGATGGACAACTTCCAGGGGCGGAGCCGGCTGCGCCTGACCCTGCGGGATCTACAGGTGAATCGGGGTGGCGTCCCACCCGATGTGGCGGCGCCACCGTCACTCACCGTGGCGGACTGCCTGCAGTGGGATCCCCTCGCTGGGCTTGGCCGGCGGCAGGTCGCGACACGTCCCAGGGCGGTGGTGGACGCCCGCGATGAACGCCTGTCCGAGGCGCTGCAAGCCCTCGTCGCCCCCCAGCCCGAAGTGGCGGCCACCGCCGAACCCGATGACACACAGGCCACCCCACCCACTCGCGCACTTTACGTCGAGGCCCTCGCCAGCCTGCCCGGCCGGCGCACCCTCGTGTTCACCGCCAGCCCTTGGGCCGCAGCCGCACTCGCAGCCAACCTGGCCAAAACACGCCCGGACCTGCGGAGCCAGGTCGCACTCTGGCATCCGGGAGGGACTGAGCCGCCCCACGGCGGCATCGTCTTCACAACCTACGGCGCCGAATCCGCCGGGTCGTACACCGACACGGTTCTTTACCACCCGCCATACCATAAAGGTCAGGTACCGGATTCCCGGACTCACCTGCTCTGGTCCAAACACGACTGGCAACTCGCGGAGGCCGCACTGGGCTGGCCGTATCCCGACCGGGAGGTCCTGGTTCATCTCTACAAGTTGCTGAAGCTGGGTCAGACAGACGCGATCCAACTGGCCCGGTCGCTCAAAGAGATACCTGGCCCCTGGAACTACCTGCGCTTCGAGTCGGCACTGGCGGTATTCCGCGAGATCGGACTCGTTGACAGCGACGGACGGCTGCCCTTGCGCAACGGTGCCGCCAAGTTCGACCTGGAAGCCAGCGAACGCTTTCGGACCGGGGCCGCCGGGCGTACGGCCCTGGCTGAATCGCAAGCCGGTGATTGGCCTGCGTTCCGTTAGGCAATATAATGGGGTGTAAGGGGGCTACCATTCATGAACTTTAAGTCGAAGATACGCACCATCCCGGACTTCCCCAAACCTGGTATCTCTTTTAAGGACATCACAACGCTTCTCAAGGATCGGGAAGCGTTTCACGATGCCATTGAGGCCATCGCCACCCATTTCGAGCCCAAGCATGTGGACATCGTAACGGGGCCGGAGGCCCGGGGTTACATCTTCGCATCTGCACTGGCTTACCGGCTGGGTGCCGGATTCGTGCCCATCCGCAAGCCCGGCAAGCTGCCATATAAGACCAAGCGCATCGCCTACGCCCTTGAGTACGGCGAGGATGCGCTCGAAGTCCACGCAGATGCCTTCCAGCCCGGTCAGAAGATCCTGGTGGTCGATGACCTGCTCGCCACCGGCGGCACCATCCGGGCGACCATCGATCTGGTGGAGTCCTTCGGGTGCAAGGTGGATGGCGTCGGTTTTCTGATTGAACTTGGGTTCTTGAACGGTCGCAACCGCCTGCAAGGGCACGAGGTGTTCTCACTGATTCAGTATTAGACGACCCGAGCCCGCATACACCACCGCCGGGAAGGGGGGAGCTCCGTGGCAGCGCTAGACGCCTTGTTGAGCAAAATTCGCGCATACAGCCCGAACGCAGATCTGCAAGTGGTAGAGGCAGCGTACACCTTCGCCGAAGCCTGCCATCAGGGGCAGGTGCGGAAATCGGGCGAGGCTTATATCACCCATCCCATTGCCGTCGCGGAGATCATCGCGGAGATGCAGTTAGATATGGCCAGCATCGCCGCCGCCCTCCTGCACGACGTGATCGAGGACTGCCACGTCTCGGAAGAGCATTTGACCGCCCGCTTCGGCAAGGAGATCAGCAGCCTGGTCGAGGGCGTTACCAAGCTGGAGAAACTGAGCTTTACCTCCAAGGACGAGGCGCAGGTGGAGAACCTGCGCAAAATGTTCCTGGCCATGGCCAAGGATCTGCGGGTGATCCTGATCAAGCTGGCCGACCGGCTCCACAACATGCGGACCCTGAAGCACCAGAACCACGAGGCAAAGGTGCGCATTGCCGAAGAGACCATGGACATCTATGCACCCCTGGCCCACCGGCTGGGCGTCAGCGAGATCAAATGGGAGCTGGAAGACCTGGCGTTCCAGTATCTTGAACCCGAGCGCTATCATGAGATGACCCAAGCCGTCGCCCGCAAGCGGCAGGAGCGAGATGAGATCACGGGCGATCTCATGCACGAGATCCGCTCGAAGCTGGAGGATGCCGGCATCAAGGCCGACATTTCCGGGCGGGCGAAACACTTCTTCAGCATCTACAAGAAGATGTACCGGCAGGGCAAGGACATCACCCAGATCTATGACCTGATCGCCATCCGTGTCATCGTCGATGAGGTGAAGGACTGCTACGGCGCCCTTGGCGTCATCCACTCTTATTGGAAGCCCCTGCCGTTGCGCTTCAAGGACTACATCGCCACACCTAAACCGAATATGTACCAGTCGTTGCACACGACTGTCATCGGGCCGCATGGCGAGCCGTTTGAGATCCAGATCCGCACCTGGGACATGCACCGGACCTCCGAGTTCGGCGTAGCCGCCCACTGGGCGTACAAAGAGGGCCGGACCGACAAGGAGTTCGACAAGAAGCTCCAGTGGCTCCGCTCGTTGCTGGAGTGGCAGCAGGAGATCCGGGACGCCCGGGAGTTCGTCGAGTCGGTGAAGGTCGACATCTTCTCGGACCAGGTCTTCGTCTTCTCGCCCAAGGGGCACGTCTTCAGCCTGCCCGCCAACGCCACACCGCTGGATTTCGCCTTCGCCGTCCACTCGGATGTGGGGTACCGGTGCGTGGGTGCGAAGGTGAACGGTAAGATCCAGCCGCTCGACAAGGTCCTCGCCAACGGCGACGTGGTGGAGATTCTCACCTCGAAGCAGTCGCCGGGGCCGTCCATCGACTGGCTCAAACTCGTCAAGACCGCGTCGGCGAAGAACAAGATCCGCCAGTGGTTCAAGCGGGAGCGCCGGGACGAGAACCTGGCCCGTGGTAAGGAAATCCTCAAGGGCGAGGTACAGAAGACCGGGATCGAGTCGCACGAGCTCATGCGCGACGAGTGGCTGGTGGAGGTCTGCAAACGCTCGAGCGTCAAGGATGAGGAAGAACTTTACGTCGCGATCGGCATCGGGTCGCTGACCTCTTCGACCGTCGTCTCCCGCCTGCGGGAGCTGTACGAGCGGGAGAAAAAGGCCGCGATACCGCCACCGCCGGTTGAGATTCAGACCAAGGACTGGCCCGGGTACGGCCGCCCCAGCCACGGAATCCGAGTCAAGGGCGTGGGCGATCTGGTGGTGCGCTTCTCCCGGTGTTGCTCGCCGGTACCGGGGGATCACGTCATCGGTTATATTACCCGAGGACGGGGTGTCACAGTCCATCGCATGGATTGTCCAAACATGAACGACATCGCCAAGGACCCCGATCGGTTGATCGAGGTCGCCTGGGAAGAGAATTACGCCGGCACCCATCCGGTGGAGGTGCAAATCACAGCCCTCGACCGGTCTGGCCTGCTCGCCGATATCGTACAGATTGTCGCTGAGGCTCGTATCAATATGATTTCCACGGCCAGCCGGGCGAATAAGAGTAAAATCGCCACGATCGATCTGATGCTGGAGATCAAGGACACGACCCAGTTGCAGTACGTCATTCAAAAGATGCACAAGGTGCGCGATGTGATGACGGTCGAGCGGGTCTCGAAGGAAATGCG
>DAHVXO010000255.1 GCA_027356675.1 Symbiobacteriaceae bacterium
GCCAGATATGTATTTTCCACCTTTTATAAATCTAAGGGTAATTCGAATCTTAACCATTTCCTAGTTATTTCGGCTTACAAAGAATTGCGTTTCACTACCAGGCGGTGCAGGGCCAGGCATCCATCCTTGCCACCTGACCAACCGAACGCTACCTGCCGAACTTGTCGCCTTGGCAGGCAGCACGCCTTATACTTCTTCCCGCTCCCGCATGGGCAGGGATCGTTGCGCGGCTCGCAGCCATTCATCGAGCATGCTCAGATCATCAAGGCGCTCGAAAGTCTGCGGCGACCGCCAACGACCCACCAGGGCGTGCGCGTGTATAGTGCACCGTTGCGTAGGCGCAGTTAATAACTGGTAATTCAGCTGATTGACGAGGGTGAATATCTGGAACAGACGTTTCGGATGTCTTTCGTTATGCACCGACGACCACTTCGTAGCTTGCGCTGCCCGCTCAGTAAGGCGTGCCGCATCCGCTCAGTGCACGGATGTATGCATACGCGCATAAACGCGGGTGCGTTCAGGCCCGAACACATCTGGTGACGGCAGCGCATTGCCAACTTTCCGGGGAAGCGTGCGCCTGTTATGACAGCGACCAGCCCTCATCCCTGGTCAATATCGCGCAGGTTGCGGGTGATTGCGCGCCCTGCATCACCGCACGTCGAAGTTATTGGCACGGCGATGATCGCTCGTGATAGCTTGCTTACCAAGCCATGCGGGGTTTTGCGTTGACCCGCTGCATTCTATCACTGAGGTTGGTAATGTGCCCGTTTCATGCGCATGTGGTTCCTGAGTATCCGCGCGCAGTCGTAGTGCAGACGTTCGCGTTCGCGCGTAAACGTTTGCCAAAAAATAAAATACCCAAGACCAGATGTAGAAATCTCATCCAGAATATCGAACCCTTTGAGGTCTCGACTCGTATAACCTGGCAAGAACCAAAAACGCTGATTGACGGAGGTTGATGCGATGGTCCGGCCGAATGTGACGGTCCTGCCTCTTGCGACTCTGATGGAGAGGTACAGGGACCCGGTGGAGCAATGGGATACCGAGGCGAGGGCGGCACACGTTGGACATCTCGAGATGCATCTCGCCAGGACATCCATGTACCTCCCGTCCCTGACAAAGAATATCATGGACCTTGTTTACGGGGCTCCGGTTACCGACATCCGGACCAGGACCTTCGTCTCCACCGGTAAGGTATGGATCGAGCCGTCGAAGTCCAGCATCCGTGGCGTACGTAAGCTCCGGATATCCAAGAGCATGGGTGCCGCACTCTTCGGTTTCTCTGTGCCGCTTCGCAAGCTGGGCATTAAGCTCCCCGAGGACCGTCAGATCAACTTCCCTGTGACCGTGCTCGAGGTTGAAGAGGATGCGAATCCCAAGAAGATCGTCTTTGAGATCTCCTTCGCCGATATCGAGAACCTGCCCCGTCACCTTGATGAGGCAAAGCTGGCCACCAAGCGGGCAGCGAAGGTCGCGAAAATGCGGGCACGGCGGGCCTCCACCAAGGCTGCAAAGGCTGCCGAGGCCCCAATCTTCGCAGCCTCTGAGGCCAAGGAGTAAACCCTGGAACGAAAACAAGGCCGACCTTGACGTGGTCGGCCTTTCACATTTTGTGGAGTGACCCGTAACTTGACTGGTCACGCAATCGTTAGTACAGTTTGAGTGCACAGAGACGCAACTGAACGGGGGTGTGATTGCGTGTTGGAACCGGATCGCTTGCGGCAGATGATCACTTTCCGCTTTTCTCCGCTCCTGGACCTGTCCCTATCGCTGCTGGTCATTCAGAACCCGGAGCGGTTTAGCAGGGGGACAGCGTGGGAGCAGCGGGTCCTGGAGCGGCTTCCCGTTGGGGTTCTCGAGCAGTTGGGAGCGTTTGGTGAGCGAGTGGACCTGTTTGGCCTGGCTGTAGAGCTGGAGCGCGGGCAGGCACTGCCCACCCCGGATCTCCTTCAGCGGTACGCCCGGGATGCTGAGCCGGAGGCCGGCGCGGCCCTGTTGGCCTACTGGGAGGCCATTGCGGCCGAAGTGGCCGCGTATGCCGGCTTGCTCGCCAGCAGCATCCAGGCGGAGACCGCCCGGCTTGCACAGATGGACCCCGTCGCTTTCATCTGCCGGTTCTCAGACCGGGTAAGCGTCGCGGGCGACGGCGATGCCATCATCCTCCACTGGGGGAAGGGTATGCGGGTGCCCTTGGCCGATCTGCAGGCAATCTGGTTCGTGCCGTCGGCCTTTTGCCCCCGGCGCCTGATGTTCTACCGGCTCGGGTCAGTACAAATCTTCTTCTACGATCCCCTGCACGCGGAGCCGGCAGTGGTGGCGGAGGCCCCTGAAAGCTTGATGTTGGGCTTCTCTGCACTGGCGGACACCACACGGCTGCGGCTGCTCGGGCTGATTGCGCAGGAGGCCGTGCCCGCCCAGGAGATGGCACGGCGGCTGGGTGTCAATGCGTCATCCATCTCCCGACACCTGCGGGTGCTGGTAGAGGCCGGGCTCGTAGGTCGGGAGCGCCAGGAGGGCAAGTTTGTGATCTACGGTATCCAGGGCGAGCGCATCGATGAGCTCTCGGACCATCTGAAGGCGTATCTGGGAACCGCGTGGACGCGCTAGCCTCAAGGAGGCGTTGGCAATGAACGAGACGACGAAGACAGGACTCATGATTCTCACCGCTGCGGCGGCACTGGGCATGCTCGGTGACGCACTGTTGCGGGTCGGGCCACCGGGTGTCAATGGGTTCCTGTGGACCGCAGTTCTGGCCGGAGCTGTGCTGTTGCTTGGACGGGACCGAATGACTACCACGGCCGGGGATGGCCGCTGGATGCTCCTGCCCGCCTTGCTCTTCGCAGCGGGACTGGTGTGGCGGGACTCGCCGGCCTTGCAGGCGTTGGATCTGCTGGCTGTGGGAGGCTCCCTGGCCTTGGCAGCCCATTATGCCCGCAGTGGGGACCTCCGACGGGCAGGGGTGGCCGACTACATCGCGGGCGCCGTCCTTGCGGGCGTCTGGGCGGCGGGCGGATTGCTCCCCGTGGTGGCCTCCGATATCGCGTGGAGTGAACTGCGCAGTGGCGGTCCTTCGGGCCAGGTGAGGGCCGTAGCAAAAGGTCTGCTGCTGGCCCTGCCTCTGCTCCTGGTTTTCGGTGCGCTGTTCATGGCCGCCGACGCCGCCTTTGAGCACCTGGTGACGGGCGTTGTTGGCCTCAACCTGGATCGTCTGTTCTCGCACCTGGTGTTGGCTGGATTCTTCGCGTGGGTGGTAGGAGGATACCTCCGGTCGTGCCTCCTGGCGAAGCGGCCGGACCTGACGCGGGTAGAGCGCCCTATCGTCTTCACCCTTGGTTCGGTCGAAACGGGAGTGATCCTGGGCCTGCTCAACGCCCTGTTCCTGGCCTTTGTACTGGTGCAGTTCCGCTACTTCTTCGGCGGTTCGGCGCTCGTTGCAGCCTCCACCGGGCTCACCTACGCCGAGTATGCCCGCCGGGGGTTCTTCGAGTTGGTGGCCGTGGCGACTCTGGTGCTCCCCACGCTGCTCATCGGCCACTGGCTCCAATCGAGCGCACGTGAGCACCTGTTCCGCTGGTTGGCGGGAACACTGGTTGCTCTGCTCTACGTCATTATGGGATCGGCCGTTCAACGGATGCTGCTCTACCAGCAGGCCTTTGGCCTGACGGAGTTGCGGCTGTACACGTCGGCCTTCATGGTCTGGTTGGCTGTCGTGTTCGCCTGGTTCTTGCTGACCGTGATACGGGGTCGGCGGGAGCGCTTCGCCTTTGGGGCGTTGGTGAGTGCGCTTGCCATCCTGGCTGCACTGCACGTTCTCAACCCAGATGCCTTCATCGTACAGACCAACCTGGCACGAGCGGGGTCTGGCCGTTCATTCGATGGGGCTTACGCTACGTCACTGAGTGCCGACGCCGTGCCGGTACTGTTGGAGGCGGGGTCTGCCCTTGGGGACGCAGAGCGCGTTGAGCTAGCAAACCGCTGGGCCCCAACGGATCAGTCGGACTGGCGGACGTGGAACTGGGGGAGGTCTCAGGCCCGGCGGGCAGTGCTAGAGCTTCGGGTTCAGGGTCGATAGCCGTAAATGAGAGGCAAAGACCGCCATTCGCAGCAGGTGCGGACGGCGGTCTTTGCTACTTCCCGCAGAAGCGTTCAGCGGCTTGGCGGTAAACAGCAGCGCAGCGTAGGACTGAGTTGACATCGACCCACTCCACCGCGGCATGGGCACCGTCGCCGTCCGGGCCGTAAACCACTGACGGAATGCCTGCGGCATCAAAGAGAGCCGCATCTAGCCAGGCACGGCTCGCACCCCCCGGCACGTCTGGTCCCAACACCTCCCGCAACATCCGGTGGACCCGGGCATCGGGCGGGCAGACCATCGGCGGTCGGTAGAGCGTGCAGGTCACCTCCGCCGCGACCCCTGCCTGTGCCACCAGGGCCCTGGTCTCGGTGACCACCTGCACTTCATCCTGTCCCGGGAGCGTACGCCATTCCAGTTGTACCAGACACTGGGGTGCATAGGTAGACAACCCAACCCCACCGTTGATCATGGACGGGTGCATGGAGGCGGGTCCCAGGAGCGGGTGGGTGCGATTGCGCAGGACCGTTCGATCGAAGTCATCCAGGGCCGTCAGCAGGCGCCCTGCCTGCGTGACCGCGCTGATCCCCACGTCGAACATGCTGCCATGGGCGGCATGGCCTTTGACCAACACGTCCACCCACGCGAAGCCCCTGTGCCCCGTCACCAACTCGCCGTCGGTGGGTTCAGCCAGGATGCAGCCATCGGCCTGGTGCCGCTTCACATAGTCCTGCGCCCCGATGGACGAGTGCTCCTCATCGCAGACGAGAGCCAACAGGAGGGTACCGTCCACCCCACCACTGCGCGCGAGGGCGACCGCTGCGGACATGGCCGCGGCCACACCGCCTTTCATGTCAAACGCACCACGCCCGTAGAGTCTGTTCCCGTCGATATGCGCCGAGAACGGCGGCACGGTCATGTTGGAGACCTGCACGGTGTCGAGATGCCCATAGAGGATCAGCGTAGGGCCGTGGCCGCGACCCACCCGCCCCACCACATTGGGCCGGCCGGGGGCAACGGGCTCCAACCACGCCTCCACACCCCGCTGGTTCAGCCATTGCGCGGCAAACTCGGCCACCGCTTGCTCGCCCGTCCCTTCATCCGGGGCGAGGGTCGGGCTGATGGAAGGAATGCGAACCAGGTCTTGCAGGAGAGCGATGGTCTCTGCATTCGCAGTTGCGGTTTCCATGGCAGGAATCCCCCTTTGGGTGATGACCTCTTCGGTCCAAGACTACGATGGTTGAGCTATGTGTAGGGGCTCCTTTACTTTAGCCTTCGATGAGTTCCCGGAGCGAATCCAGGACGTAGGTCGGCTTGACCATGGAGGTCTCCAGGTCGTGGCGTTGCGTTACCCCTGTGAGAACCACAGCCGTGTCGATCCCCGCGTTGATCCCCATGCGCATATCAGTCTCCAGGCGATCCCCGACCATGATCGACTCGGCCGGTGGAATGCCCAGTCGCTCCAGCGCAACCTCGATGGTCCATGGCGATGGCTTTCCCGTGATGATCTCGCAGTCCTTGCCGGTGACGGCCTCCACGGCGGCGATCATGCCACCTGCATCCGCCACCACGCCCCCGGGCACCGGGCAAGTCCGGTCCGGATGTGTGGCCACAAAGCGGGCGCCCCGCCGGATGGCCTGGAGCGCATCATCGAGCTTCTGGTACGTGAACTGGCGGTCCCAGGAGACGACCACCACATCGGTGGCGAGGGGATCGGTGGTCAGGGTGCAGCCGGCACCCACCAACTCCTCCGCTAGCGGCGCCTCGCCGATCAGATAGACCCGGGCCCCTGGCATCGTCTGGCGCAGGTAGCGCGCCATGACGACCGCTGAGTTGAGCACGTCACCCCCTACCACCGGAATGCCCAGTCTGGTGAGTTTCGCCTCATAGCTCGCGACGGATTCGATGGGTTTGTTGGATAGGAAGACGCACCGGGCCCCGCCGCGGCGGAGTTCAGCGATGGTCTCGGGGGCGCCGGGAATGGCGTCCGGACCGAGATAGACGGTTCCGTCCAGGTCGAAGATGTAGCCGTGATACCGGCGCATCTGCAACGCCTCCTCCAGGGGTTCTGCGGATCGCCGAACGGCCTGCGTCAGATCCAAGAACCGTGAGATATCCTGAACATCCGGGCGAGTTTCCCAGCCCAAGGTGTCGCCAAGGGCGTCCACAGGCCAGACCGAGGGGCGACATGCTCAGCGCGGTTACAGGGCGTGGGCTTACAATCCATGGGATTTTCGGCAAGCCATCGCCGCCATCCTCCCTTCGTGAAACATTTATGCGGTAATACAGGGTGCGCTTCCGTCATTGCGTGGGCGCGAAACCTGTGAAGACGTGTGCGCGCATACCGAACGGGGGACTGGGGTCGCTTCCGGGATGGCATGCTCTTCTTCGAAGGCCGCATGGACTTCCAGGTCAAGCTGCACGGCTACCGGATCGAGCTGGGGGATATCGAGTCCCACTTGCGGGCCCTGCCAAACATCAAGGACGCGGTGGTACTTCCGGCCATGCGGGATGACAGGGCCGAGTGGCTGGCGGCCTTTGTCGTCCTGGCGGAGCGTCCCCAGGGGTCGGACTTCGCCATCACCCAGGGGTTGCGGCAGGCGCTGGGTGCCCGCTTACCGGCCTACATGCTGCCGCGCAAGTGGCACTTCCTTGCGTCCTTTCCCATGACGGCCAACGGCAAGGCCGATCGGCGCCGCCTAGCGGAGATGCTCACATGACGCCATATGCATCCTTCACCTACTTCGACTTCTTGCTCTACCCGGTGATTCCCGCGATCACGGCGGGGTTGACGGGCCGGCTCTATCGTTGGGCCATCATGGCCGCGACGGCCATCATGATCCTATTGCAGTACGGCGTGGTACTGGACCTGGACAGTTCAGTCTCGATCCGTCAGTTCTACATGCTGCTGGGGTATGCGGTGTATGAGGGCGCGCTGGTCAAGGCCTTCAGTCTGGCGAAGGCCCGGAAGCTGCCGCGGTGGACCGGCACCGTGGCCGTAGTGCTAGGCGTCTACCTGACCTTCCGGAGCCTGGACGTCATCTTCGGAATTCAGGATGGCCTGATTAGAGAGGTTCGGCTTCCGGACTTCTGGCTTTATCTACTCTTCTTCCCCACCATCGCCTCCGGTCCAATCGACCGTTACCGCCGGTTCCTCAAGGATATCGAGCGGCTCCGGACAACGGCAGAATACGTGAAGGACCTGGACAGTGCGGTGGCGCATATCTTCCGGGGCGATCAGGAGCCAGTGATCAACCCGGAGGTGCACCTCTACGAGTCCGGGTTGATCGATTCGTTTGGGACGGTGCAGTTGATGGTGGCCCTGGAGTCCGAGTTTGGCACGGCGTTCTCGCCGGCCGAGTTTGACCCGGCAGCCTGGGCGACGCCCAACCTGATCGTGGAGATCGTGCGGGGGCGGTTGGGGGAATAGATCTGGCTTGGATGCGCGCCAGCCGGCCGCCCCCGATGCGGGTGCGGCCGGCCGTTTACTTCCCCAGGCGCTGTCGAATGCTCTCAATCTGCCCGATATGGCGTTCGAGGTGGCCGGTGTAGACTTCCATGATCCGGAGCAGGGTTTGCTCACCGGCTGCCTCGTGGGTGCTGCTCAGAGACCAGGCCTCTTCCGGCTGGGCCGCCAGGATCGCGCCCATCTCTGCCCGCACAGCCTCCAGGACCCGCAAGGACGGCTCCACCTGCCGGCCCTGGTAGCCAAGGCCTATGGCCCACAGATCCTGGCTGACCCCCGGGTAGCGGGCGCCTGGCTCCGCCAGGATGCGCTTCATCCGGAAGGAGGCCACCAGGTCCATATCGGCGACATGGATCGCAATCTCTTTCGCGGACCACTTGGCTGGGTCATACTTGAATTGGAGATCGGACTCCGAGAGACCGGCCAGACTTGCACGCAACTTGGCCGGACCCGCCAGGTAGCGTTCGATCAACTCCTGATGCTCCATCTGCTTACCTCCTCTGGATATTGCTTTTCCACCAATTCGCTTGCGTCGAGCAGCGGTCCTGCCGTTGTGACCTTGGTCACTTTGCTTGGGACGCCGCCGCGTGATAATAAGAGGGAACGGAGGTGCCTGCATGATTCGGCAACGCTCGATCTACCGCTTTCTCTTGCTGGCGCTCGGAATCTTCGCCCTGCTCTGTGCGATGTGGGCCGGGCTCATTCGCATCGGATGGAAATTGCCCCCGCTGGCTGGCGGTCTGCCTGGCGGACACGGGCCGTTGATGATCGCCGGCTTTCTGGGCACGCTGATCAGCCTGGAGCGGGCCGTCGCCCTGAATCGGCCATGGATGTATGGCGCGCCGCTCCTGACCGGCGTAGGCGGGCTGGCGGTGATGCTGGGTCTGCCGGACTGGATCGGCGCCTCGTTGATTTCGTTGGGTGGTGCGGGGCTGCTCGCGATCTTCCTGATCATCGTCCGGCAACAGACGGAGTGGTTCAACATCGTGATGTTCGTGGCCGCGCTACTCGGCTTGGCCGGCAGCGTGCTCTGGCTCGCTGGCAAGGGCATCTCCGAAATCGTACTCTGGTGGGCAGGGTACCTGATCCTCACGGTTGCGGGCGAGCGGCTGGAGATGAGTCGCCTGCTGCTGCCCTCGGCGAACGTGCGGCGGTTCTTTATGGGGGCGGCCGGGGTATTCCTGGTCGGTGCGCTGGTCTCGCTTTGGAGCCTGGACATCGGGTGGCGTATCGCCGGGATTGGCATGGTGGGAATGGGTCTGTGGGGGCTCCAGTACGATATTGCGCGCCGAACGGTCCGTCAGCCGGGGCTGCCGCGGTTCGTGGCGATCGCTCTTCTGTCCGGTTATGTATGGATGGTGATGGGAGGCGGACTCGCCTTCGTGGTCGGTCTCATGAAGCTCTACTACTACGACGCGATCCTGCATTCGATTTTCCTTGGGTTTGTCGTTTCGATGATCTTCGGCCATGCGCCGATCATCTTTCCGGCGATCCTGGGGATCGCGGTCCCGTATCGGGTCGTGTTCTACGGCCACCTGGTCCTGCTTCACCTTTCGCTGGCGTTGCGGGTGGCAGGGGACCTCACGAAATGGACGAACGGTCGGCTCTGGGGCGGGATGCTCAACGTGATCGCCATTCTGGTCTTCCTGGGGAATACGTTGCTCGCTGCACGGGCGGGCCGAAGAGCGGTTACGCGTTAGAGTATGCGAAAAACGAAGAGCGGCTGCGCCTCCCGTCGATTGTGTGCGCGCACCCGGCCGGAGGCAAATGCCTCCGGCCGGGTGGCAGGAAACCTAGACCTGACGCTGACCGATCTGGGAGAGGAGGGTAGCCAGGGTATCACTGCCGGTGCCGCTGCCCAACAGGCTCTGCAGCCCCGGCTGGTTCAGGAGGTTGCTCAGGAGGCTGCTCAGGCCGGCCCCACCGGACAGGCCGAAGAGGCTGCCGAGACCAGCTGTGCCGCCTGGTAAGCCGAGGCGACCGGTCAGCAGAAGCAACAGCAGCAGCAGGAGCAGCAGGCGGGTGTCAAAGGGCGGCGGCGTGCCGGTCGGGGAGGGGGCGCCCGGGTTGACGACCCGGACATCCAGGGCGGTCTGGCCACCGACCCTCACGAAGATGCCGCAGAGGGTCGCAAACTGGCCATCCACCGCGGAGAGCGGAATCCCGCCAAGCGGGGTCGGCTGGGTCTGCATCAGCGGTATGGTCTGCCCGGAGATGATGGACAGCTGCCCGATGATGGCCCCGGGAGGCGGCGGGGAGATGAAACGGAACAAGGTGACGAACCCGGAGATGCACTGGAGCGCGGTCGTGCCCATGGTCGTAGTCGTCGGCGTGACCGAGGTTACCTGCAATGTGACACACCCCTGGTGTTATGTTGCTTCCATGCTATGCAGGGTGGCCTTACATTGCGCGACGGTGCAACATGGGCGCACCCCGGGCGCTGCCGCCCGGGGTGCTAGATGTCCGTATGGTAAACTTACCGTGCGTTCCGGGCGGCCTCAAGCGCCGCATCATAGTTGGGCTCCTGACCGGCGGCGGGGACGTACTCGGCGTGGACTACCTTGTCCTGTGAGTCTACCACGAACACGGCCCGGGAGCACAGCCGCCAATCCTTGATGTAGGTGCCAAAGGCCTGGCTGAACTGGGCGTCGCGATAATCCGAAAGGGTTACAACCCGGTCGATGCCGGCGGCGCCGCACCAGCGCTTCTGGGCAAACGGGAGGTCCATGGAGAGCGTGAGGACCACGACCCCCTCGCCCAACTCCGCGGCGCCAGCGTTGAACCGGCGGGTCTGCGTGTCGCACACCCCGGTGTCCAGGGACGGGACGGAGCTGAAAATCCGGACCTTGCCGCTATAGCTAGCGGAATCGACGGTTGAAAGGTCGTTGCCAACGGCCGTGAAGTGCGGAACCTTATCGCCAACGGCCAGCTTGGGGCCCACCAGGGTCTGGGCCGCACCCTTGAATCCGAAGGACTCGGGCCTTTCGACGGACATCCTGATCTCTCCTCGCATGATGAAAAATCTCGTCATCAAAGTTGAGACGCTTGTGCGGTGGACAGGGGAACGGCTTCCCCCACATTAGGCTCTCGCCCGTTTGTACCACACCGTGCGATGTCGCGGGAGGCGCATCTGGGGGTTACCGGTCGTCTAATGGCTTGTCACAGAAGGCATTGAGGCAGGCGATGGCAAAGTTGTCTCCAGGTCACCCAGGCACCCGAAGGAGGTCTTCCCGTGGTCACCATTACCGACATTCTGGCTGCCCGCCAGCGCATTCGCGGTCTGGTAGATCCGACCCCGCTGGAGTATAGCCGGCCGCTCAGCGAGCTGACCGGCGTCCACGTCTATCTCAAATTGGAGATGATGCGGGAGACTCGCGCCTTCAAGGTCAGGGGGGCGGTCAACTTTCTTGAGGCTTTGCCTGCGGCGGAGCGGTCCAGAGGCGTGGTGGCGGCCTCGGGGGGAAGCCACGCCCAAGGTGTGGCCTACGCGGCCGGGCGGTTGGGCGTGCCTGCAACCATCGTCATGACGGAGCGGAGTCCGGTCAATTTGCGGGCGATCTGCCGGAGCTACGGCGCTGAGGTGATCGTCCGGGGCCAGGTCTACGACGATGCCGCCCTGGTCGCGGCCGACATCAGCCGGGAGACGGGGCGCCGCCTGATCCACTCCTACGATGATCCCTATATCATCGCCGGTCAGGGCACGGTGGGGCTGGAGATTGCCGAGGCCCTGCCCGACCTCGATGCCGCCATTGTGCCGGTAGGCGGGGGCGGGCTGCTGGGCGGCGTCGGGTGCGCCCTGCATGCCCTTTGCCCAACGGCCAAGGTGATCGGGGTGGAGCCGGAGCAGGCAGCCGCCATGGCCGCTTCGCTGAAGGCCGGGTCGCTGGTGCACCTGGCGGACCCGCGCAGCCTGGCGGACAAGCTTGTCGTCAAGTCCGTGGGGCTGCTGAACCTGCAGATGGCCCAGCTGTATGTCGACCGGGTCGTGACCGTTTCAGAGGCGGCCATCGGCGAGGCGATCTACACCTTTTTGAACCAGGTGAACCTCCTGGTGGAGGGGGCTGGGGCGTCTGCGCTCGCTGCGCTAAGCAACCTGGCGGCGGAGTGGCAAGGCCGCAAGGTGGCGCTGGTGCTCACGGGGGGCAATATCGAAGCGCAGGTGCTAGCCCGGGTGATTGAGCAATACCGAAAGTGAAGGGAGGGGTCAGATCATGCTCAAGAGCGCTGTGATCCCTGTGATTGCGCACGGCGGCATCACCGTGCCGAATCAACTGTTGTATCACGAACCCGGTAGCGGCAAGCTACTAGTGCTGCTACCCGGGCTGAGGTATAGCTGTGACCGTTCCGTTCTCCATCTGATCCGGGCCATGGCTTTGCAGCACGGATTCGATGTCCTTAGCCTGCAGTATGGGTTTCAGATCGGTGGCCAGAGGCCGACGGATGAAGAATTGCTGGCGGAGATCACCGCTGCTTTCACGGCGGTGATGGGCCGAGGATATGGCGAGGTCTGTTTTGTCGGAAAATCTATGGGCAGTCCACTAGCGATGGCTCTGACCCGAGCGGCGCAGGTTCCGCACGTATCAGCGATTCTCCTGACGCCCTTGCCGGAAGTGCTGGGTCCGGTGGACGGCATCAGAGCACTGGCTATCATCGGTACGGCAGACCCGGTCTACGCGATGCCAGAGTGTCGTGACTCGCGCCAGCGCGCCGACATGGAATGGCTCGTGCTCGAAGACCTTGACCATGGGCTTGAAGTCAACGGTGATTGGCGGCGGTCCATAGCGGCCCTTCCCCAAATTATCGCTGCCTGCGAGCGGTTCCTAACGCCTTCCGCATAAAGCAGGAGCGGAGTGCCCGATCAGGCAATCCGCTCCCATTTCTAAGCTGGTATACGTTCGCTGCTTAAGCGGCCACAGTCTGCTGGACGGCCTCGAGGTGAATCTCAATGGTGACGCTGTCGCCAACGAGGAACCCGCCGGCCTCCAGGGCAGCATTCCAGTTGAGGCCGAAGTCCTTGCGGTTGATCTTGGCGCCAGCGGAGAGCCCAATCCGGGTGTTGCCCCAGGGGTCCTTGCCCGAGCCGTCGTAGGTGACGTCGAAGGCGACTTCCTTGGTGACGCCATGGATGGTCAGATCAGCATAGGCCTTGTACTCCCCATCGCCCTTGGCCTCGAAGCGCTTGCTCTTGAAGGTTAGCTTCGGGTAGTTCTCCGCATCGAAGAAGTCGGCCGACTTCAGGTGGCCGTCCCGCTGCGCATCCCGGGTCGTAATGCTGGCCACGTCCACGCTGGCCGTGACGACTGCTGAGGTCAGATCGGTGGGATCGCCCTCCAGCACGCCTTCCACGGTGGCGAACTGTCCCTTGACCGTCGTAAACATCATATGCTTTACCGAGAACTCTACCGTCGTATGCGAGGCATCCACAACCCACTTGCTGCTTCCCATGTATACTCGCTCCCCTTCACCTGATTTTGTTACGGGCCCGGTGCGTTTGCCCCGGTGTCTTGCCCGTTCACTTCTTTAATCGTCGGGGAGGGGGTTGTGGATACGGGCCGTGTTCACTTTCTTGAACAAGATTGCGTGATACTAAACACCAGCGTATAATGGGCGCGTCAAGACTGAGCGAAGGGGTGTCGTTGGATGGGTGACGAGGCGCTGGTAGCCGCCTATGTCCAAGGGGATCACGAGGCATTCAACACCCTGGCGGAGCGGCATCAAGAACGGATCTACCGGTTGGCCTACCGGATGCTGGGGGACCGGGAGGATGCCTATGACGCCGTCCAGGAGGTCCTGCTGCGCCTCTTGAAGTCCCTGCCGCGCTACCGCCCGACTGCGAAGTTTAGCACCTGGCTTTACCGCCTGGCGGCGAACACCTGCATCGACGTGCGTCGGCGCCGCAGCAGCGGGGCCGTGCTGGAGCCATTAGATGAGGAGCGGCCCGCGCCGGAGGCCGACCCGGAAGCACTGTGTGAAGCAGGGTTTCGCGAACTTGTGCTGAATCTGGCTCTGCATGCGTTACCGGAGGCCCAGCGGCTCGTGCTGGTCCTGCGGGACTGGGAGGAGCTGTCGAACCAGCAGGTCGCCGAGATCCTGGGCATTGATGTGGGTACCCTGAAGTCGCGGCTCCATCGGGCGCGGGCGGCGCTACGGCGGGTGCTTGAATCGGGCGTGTCCGTGCCTGGCTACGAGCAACTCGGACGGGTGCACTTGACGGCTGCGGGCACGGTTGAATGAACGAAGGGGGTGGTCGTTTGACCGTCGGTGATCGGATCAAGGCCATCCGCACGGGCCGCGGCATGACGGTGGGCAGCCTGGCGGAGCGGACAGGCCTCTCCAAGGGGCTGATCAGTCAGGTCGAGAACGATAAGACCTCGCCGTCGCTGACCACGCTGGAGCGGCTGGCTGAGGGGCTGGAAGTACCCGCTGCGTATCTGCTGCTCAAGTCAGAGGAGCGGATCCAGGTGGTGCGATCCGGGGAGCGACCGCAGATCAACTTCGGCTGTGACCGGGTGAAGGTGGAGGTGCTCTCCGGCCGGGCGGCCCGTCACCTCAAGGCGATGCTGGTGGAGTTGCCCGTGGGCATCAGCACCGGCAACGAGGGGCACGCACACGGGGGCGAGGAGTTCTCGCTGGTCCTGGAGGGCCGGGTGCGTGTGACCCAGGGCGATGAGAGCGTGGTGGTGGAGCCCGGCGATTCCTTCCACCTGAAAGGCTGCATTCCACACAGTGTGGCGAACGTGGGTGAGGGAACTGCCAAGATCATTACCGTAGCCACGGCCTCCATGCTGGAGGTCATCGGCGAGGATACAGAGACGGAAAGCTGAGGGCCCTGACCGCCGTGGCGATGGCGATCAGGGCTCTCGTTCCGTCTATGCCCGAGTCGTCACTGCGCCAGTGCGTCCAGCCTGGCTGCCTGCACGAAGTCCCGCTCGGTAATGCCTTGCGCCTCGTGCGTCATGAGTGAGATCGTGATGAATCCGAAGCGGATGTAAATGTCGGGGTGGTGGTCCATCGCCTCGGCGATCTCAGCCGTCTGATTGACGAAGCGAATCCCATCCATGAAGGTCTTGAAGCGGAACTTCTTTTGGAGCAGGCCGTCCGTGATGGTCCAGCCCGGCAGATCGCCCAACCTCGCCGCGATCTCGGCATCGCTGAGCTTCTGAATCCGCGCCATGCTCGTTCCTCCCCTCGGGGCCGCGTAGGGCCTTCGCAATTAGGACGATGCATCCGGGTCGGCGTATACGGTCCCACAGGCCACGCAGGTCCGGCTGCCGGGGTGGTTGTTGACGCCGCAGACGGCGCAGACCGAGATCGCCTCGTGGTCGGCACGGGTGCTGATGTCGGTCGGGCGACTCTCACATCCCGGCCACCTCCTCATCTATGGATACGAGGTTTCGCTCGGAAATGTTTAGTCATGGCACGATTTTTCCGCCAAATCACCGGGTTGTGAAGCACGGGACAGCCTGG
>DAHVXO010000263.1 GCA_027356675.1 Symbiobacteriaceae bacterium
AGACGCCTGAAGGCGCCGCCGATTCGGAGGGCGCCGATTCGGACGCCTTGACGGCTTCTCCACAGTGGGAAGTCGACCCTGGTCTTTGGGCATCGAACTGTTTTATGCCTTTGGAGAGCCGGGCTTACAGCTGGGCATGGCCTTGGGGAAGATGGTTCAGGCCGCAAGGCTTCTTGGCCAGCCCGCGGTGGAGCCGGATGAGGGGGTCGTGGCCTTGGTCTATGACTTCAGCTCCGAGTGAAAACGTGTTTTGGAAGTGCTTTTGTTTCAGGATTTGCCATTACAGATGCAGCGAGAGGATGGTCAGATAGTGACAGCCGATGATCAAGCGATTAAGGTGAAGGACTGGCTGATTGGGGTTGACGTGGGCGGCACCTTCACCGACGGCGTGCTTCTTCGCCCCGGCCACGCTCCGATAATTGTGAAGACCCCGACGAACACCGCTGATCCGGTTGCGGGCCTGATGGGCTGTCTGGACGCTCTTGGGGAGTCGGTTTCGATTCCAAAGCGCGATCTTTTGGCCCGGACCATCAAGCTCGGTTACGGTACCACCCAGGCGGCCAACCTCATCGTGGAGGGCAAGGGGTCCAAGGTCGGGTTCATCACCACCCGAGGGTTCAAGGACACCCTTGTCATCGCTGAGATCGGCCGAGAGCGCATCGGCATGGATCTAACCGCAAGCCGCGCGCCGTCGCTCGTACCACGGTCCCGGATCTATGAGGTTCGCGAGCGGGTGGATTCCCAGGGAAAGGAGTTGGCTCCGGTCAACATGGACGACGTCAAGGCGGCCATGGACTCCTTGGCTGCGGATGGAGTCGAGGCCGTTGGCCTTTGTTTCCTCTGGTCGTTTCTAAATAGCGGGCACGAAGTCGCCGTGGCGGAGGCTCTGAAGAACTACTCCAACTGGTTCGTTTCGGTGTCGCATGAAATAGCTCCCCTGCTGGGCGAGTACAAGAGAAGCGCCACCACGGCGCTCAACGCCCGTCTGGGGCCGCTGGTTCAGCAGCACCTCCTGTCCGTCGGCCGAAGCCTTAGGACCGAGGGCCTCGAAGCGCTGCCATTGGTCATGACCTCGGCCGGCGGTCTTCTCACGATGGAGGATGCCGCCTCAAAGCCGGTGTCGCTTCTGTCTTCGGGTCCCGCCGGAGGCGTTCTCGCCTCGAAGCTCCTGGCGGAGCGGATGGGGCTTTCGAATGTGCTGTGTGCGGACATGGGTGGAACGACCTTTGACGTCAGCCTTATCACTGAAGGCGAGCTCGCGCTCAGCGAGCGTGCCGAGTACGCGGGACAGGAGATCTTCACCGAGGCGATCGACATAGTCTCGATCGGCGCCGGCGGCGGGAGCATTGGATGGGTCGACCACGGACTCCGGCTCAAGGTGGGGCCGGGGAGCGCGGGTTCTGATCCGGGTCCGGCATGCTACGGACACGGAGGTAACAGGGCTACGGTCACAGACGCGAACTGCCAGCTGGGGAGACTAAATCCCAAGGGGCTGGCCGGCGGAAGGTTGCACCTGGACACCAAAGCGGCAGAGCGGGTGCTCACAGATCTCGGCAGGGAGGTGAAGCTTGGTCCGGAACAAACCGCCGAGGGCATCATTTCCATTGTCGACGCCGCCATGAGCGACGCGATCAGAAGCCAGACCGTCGCCAAAGGGCTCGATCCGAGGGAGTACGCTCTCTTCGCTTACGGCGGTGCGGCGCCTTTGCACGCAGCTTCCATCGCCAATGACCTTGGAATAAAGAAAGTTGTCGTGCCACTGCTGGCGCCGGTGTTCTCAGCTTACGGAATCGTCGCTTCCAACATCCAGCACGTCCTCAGCCGCAGCCGTGTCGTGCCGATCACCGATTTCGAGACCATCGGGTCGGTGTTCGCCGAGCTCGAGGCCAGCGGAGTTCAGGCGCTTGAATCAGACGCCGTTCCTGAGTCCGCCAGGATCCTGCTCCGCACCGCGCAGCTGCGCTTCAAAGGTCAGATGCACGCGGTGAACGTCAGCATGCCTCCGGGCCCGGTTACCAGAGAGTCGATGGAACTCCTTGGGGTCAAGTTTGTGGAAACCTACGAGCGCCTCTTTGGTGCCGGCACCTCATCTGCGAGTGCGGGCATCGAGATGGTGACGCTGAGGGTCTACGCCATAGGAGTCACCACGGTGCCCCAGATCGAGGAGGCGGCCCTGAACGAGCGCGAAGGGGTGCCGACAGGAAGCCGGCAGGTCTGGTTCAAGGGGGAGTCGATCGAAGTTCCAACATTCACGGGACCCCTGGAGCCGGGGACCCGGATCGCGGGCCCTGCATTGCTCGACTATCCGGGCCAGACCACCTGGGTTCCGGCAAACACCCAAGCCCATGTGGACCAGTATCAGAGCCTGGTAATGACTGTCAACTGAGTCGGTAAAACAACTCGAGGGGGAATTATGAAAGTTGATCCAGTCCTTACCGAAATCATCTCCAACCGGCTGATGCAGATCGGACTGGAAGGGGGCCTGGTTCTCCAGCGCTGTGCCGTGAGCACAAGTGTCGTGGACTCCCGGGACCTGGGCTTCAATATCGCCGACGCCACCGGGCGGACCATCGTTTATTCGGTTTGGATGCCAAGGCACGGAACCACGCTTGGGTACATGCTGCAGAGCTGCATGAAGCGCTTCGAGGGCGATGTGCGCCCAGGGGACATGTACCTAGTGAACGACCCGCACTCGGGGGCTCTTCACATCCTGGATCTGGCGGTGATGGCGCCGGTCCACTACAAGGGAGAGCTGATCGCCTGGGTCGGAAACGCCACTCATCACGTCGACGTCGGAGCCATGACGCCTGGAAGGGCGCCGCTCGCGACCGACTGGCACCAGGAGGGGATAATCTTCAAGCCCACCAGGATTGTCGAGGGCGGCAAGATACGAGACGATATCTTCGGCCTGTTCCTGGACAATGTCCGCATGCCCAGGTATCAGTCGCTTGATCTGAAAGCCCAGATATCGGCCACCTTTGCCGCTTCGCAGAAGGTCATCGATCTGGTCGAGAGATACGGCGTCGAGGCTTTCAAAGAGACCGTGGAAAGCTCCATAGAACTCGGTGAGCAGCAGGCCAGGGAGAGGGTGCAGCTTCTGAAGAAGGGCGTGTACCACGAGGTCACCTACCTCGACTATGACAAGGTGTACCGGCTGGAGTGCAAGCTGACGATCGACGACGACGGGCTTCACTTCGACTTCGCAGGCACCGATGCGGAGGCCAAGACGTTCATCAACTGCGCTCTGCCGTGCGCGGTCGCGAACCTGCACAACATTCTCGCCTGTCAGCTTTTCCCGGATCTGTCGGTGAATGCCGGGACCTGGCGCCTCGTCGACGTCTCGATCCCGAGCGGCACGATCATCAACTGCAACCCGCCAGCCCCTTGCTCGGGGGCGTCAACCATCACCGGATGGCGGGTCCAGGGGATCACCCTGGCGCTTTTGACCAAGGCGCTCAAGTCCTCCCCACGGAGCAGCTACTCCATGGCGGAGTGGGGCTGGGGCTTCACGGACGTTCAGTGGACGGGCTTCGATCAGTATGGCCGCTGGTACAGCCTCAGGGGCGACATGAACTTTCACGGGGGAGGCGCAAGGGCGGAGGTCGATGGGATCGACGTTTCGAATATCGCCGGTTCGACCAACACCAACAGTCCAAGCATCGAATCGTACGAGTACAGGTATCCCGTGCTTTATCTTGAAAGGGGCGTTGTCCCCGATTCCGAAGGCGCCGGCCAATACCGCGGCGGACGCGCCGGGTACTGGTCCAGATGTCTCTACGGTGTCGATTCGGCCAAGGATCTCACGTTCTATATTGGCCGGGATGCCACCTCCCGCGGCGTCTTCGGCGGACAGGATGGAACCTCCTCGAGGATAATCCTCAAGAGAGGCACCGACGTGCTGAGCAGGCTCAGCGATGGCGTTCCACTGTACAAGGAACTGGAGGGGGTGGAGGAGATCCTTCCCCAGCAGCCCAGTGGGCTTGACAGGGTGATCAACGCAGGCGATGTCATCATGGTCCGGGGCATGGGAGGAGCTGGATACGGTCCTCCTGAACTCAGGCCGCAAGAGCTGGTGAGGCAGGATTTGGCCGACGGTCTCTTGTCACAGGAACGGGCGCTCGAGATATACGGCGTCAAGGCCGAGTGAGGATTTTCAGGTAAGCGTCAAAATGCAGATCTCACCGTGAGGCTGCAAGCCATGAGGAGGGTGTGTTGATATTAGCTAACAGAGTGGCCATCGTCACCGGTGCCGGACGCAACGTTGGGGAGGAAATTGCCTGCGCGCTGGTGGCCGAGGGCGCAAACGTGGCACTGGTCGACAATAACCAGGAGCGCCTCGACCGCGCGGTCGAAAAGGCGTCGAAGGCGGGTTCAGGCACCGCCCGGGCATTCATGTGTGACGTGTCTTCCTCGCCCGACGTTCAGCGCATGGTCGACGGGGTGGTGAAGAGTTTTGGCGGGATCCACATGCTCGTGAACAACGTGGCTGTCACCGACCGTGGTGTCAACGTGCTGGACCTCGCTGAAGAGGAGTGGGACAGGGTTCTCAACATCACCCTGAAGAGTCTCTTCCTCTGCACCAAGTACGCCGGACGTCAAATGGTCGCGCAGAACGAAGGCGGGGCGATTGTCAACATCGGCTCAACCTCGGGCTATCACGCCAGGGGAAATGCCACGGCCTACTCTGCGGCAAAGGCCGCCGTCATACACGTCACCAGATCGATCGCGCTCCAACTTGGCCAGTTCAACATCCGCGTCAACTCCGTGAGCCCGAACAAGGTTGGCTCGCCGGTTGGAATGGACGAGGAGCCGCCGGGGCGGCCACGGAAGAACGTTCTTGGGCGTGGCGCGGTGCCGGAAGACATTGCGAACGCGGTCCTGTTTCTGCTCGGAGAGAAGTCGTCGTTCGTCACTGGAATCGACCTGTTGGTGGATGGAGGGGCGACCGTCGCAATGTCGATGGATTAGGGCGGAACCCGCCCTCGCAATCCCAGCAAGCAGCTTGACTGAGTCCTCCTTCGGAAATCCATGGGAGGACTCAGTCAATTGTAAACACGGAATTTTCACCGTCATTATTTAGGTTTTTTTAAGAGTGGCTGGTTACTCTGATTTGTAGGCAGCCGGGGTGGGGCGGCAGGAAGGTTTTTCTGAGAGGCGAAGGTTTTGATCGATACGCTGTAACGGGGGCTCTTCGGCGGTAAGGAGGTTCCCATGGAAGTTCGAATGCGTAGAGATGTCAAGCAGTTGGCGCTTGGAGTTGGGTACTTCAGCCTGGTGGCCGCCTTTTTCGTGGGATTCGTCTTTGACAGAGGCGGCCTTGAAGGCGGACTTCTGTACATGGTCTTCGTCGCCGGACCGCTATTCATAATCGACCGGGCGCTGCGCTCGACCAGTGATGGAGTTGAAAGAACCGTCGCAGTCATTTCTCTGGTCCTTGCGATCTACTGGGCCGCCGTTCTCTTTGGCGACTGGGGTACCTACGCACTGGGTCAGGAGGTCCTTGTCACCCTGGCAATGACGCCTGTGATAACCGCGTATTTCTCAGTGTTTTTGGTGGAGTTGCCGACGTTCATCCCGCGGCATGCCCCCCAGGGGGTTCACTAGCGGCATCTCTTCCACTTATTCTCAAGGTGGCTCACCGCGCCAGCGGGAGCAGGTCCCAAATGTCAAAGCCCGAAACCGGTCAGCTTCGTCGATGCTCCAGAGGCGCTGTCAGGAGCGTGCGGCTCTATCTGAGCCTGCCTGACGCGCCTGACAAAGGCGGCTCTATGCCTTTTTTGGTGCTTCGCCGCGCCAGCGAATCCCGGAACAACTCCACACGCTAGCCTTGAGACTCAAAGGCCTCCCCATCTAGGTGCGGTGTTGGGAGTATGCATGAAGTCACGGCTGCGCAGAAAAGTGAGGCTGGCGATTGTGGCTGTGGCCGCATACAGCGTCATAGTCGGTGTGATCATGGCCCTGATCGGAAACACAGGGGCGGGGTTCGGTGGCGACATCTACGTAATTTTTGTGGCGCTGCCGCTTTTTGTCATCTCACTCGCGCTTCATTCCCAAAGCCAGGGAGTTCAGCGTACTGCCGCAGTGGCGTCCCTTGTGCTTGCCCTTTACTGGAGCGCGGTGATGATCGGCAATTGGCAGGACTACTCGAACCGTCAGAGGTTTCTGGCGGTGATCTCGATGACCCCGGCGATCCTGGCCTTTCTCGCGGCCTCGTTGGCGGAACTGCCGACTTTCAGCCCCCGTTGGAGACCGCCCACTGGCCGCTGAAGCGTTTTCTGCCAGATCAAGACGGGGCAAGTAACTGCTCGCTGATAGATGTGTATTCATGCGTACATAGTGGTATAACACTCATATGTCCACACTTGTCCCTATCGGTGTTGCCGCTAGAGAAATCGGAGTTCACCCCGATACCCTGCGCCGATGGGAGCAGGAGGGACGTATCGAACCAGCTGAGCGGACTCCAGGCGGAAGGCGACGTTATGACATTGCCAAGCTGCGTAATCTTGCACCCCACAGGGCTC
>DAHVXO010000274.1 GCA_027356675.1 Symbiobacteriaceae bacterium
TTTACGAATAAGAGGGGGATCATTTTATGGGGGAATTGATTCACCGGCTACTGGAGCGCGGCAGCCAGAAGTATCCGCATGCTGAGGCCCTATGCGACCCTGCGGCCGGGGTGCGCTGGACCTGGCAGGAGTTATATGGGCATAGCCTGCGCGGTGTGCAGCACCTGCTCGCGGCCGGCCTGCGGCGCGGTGATCGCGTCATTCTGTTTATGCCTAACCGGCCGGAGTACGCCGTGGGGCTCTTTGCCGCCCTGCGGGCCGGTGGCGTGGTGGTGCCGGTCAATGCACGCTTTACGGCATCGGAACTGAGCCACATCGTGCGCGATAGCGAGGCCGCCGTGATTCTCTATGATCCAGGGCTGGAGCCGGTGGTCAACGCGGCCCTGGTGCTGGCGGCGAGCCACGCCCGGGCCATTGCGGCGCCGGCCCTGCTGGCCGAACTGGATGCCGCGCTGCCGTTACCTGCAGACCTGGACCCGGCTGACCTGGCGGAGATCATCTACACCTCTGGTACCACGGGTGCGCCCAAGGGCGCCATGCTCACCCACAATGCGGTTTACGCTGTCTGCTCCATGTTCGCCTACGAGATGGAGATCCACCCGGAGGACCGGGTGCTGAACCTGATGCCCATGACTCATTCCGCAGTGCTGAATCTGACCTTCCTGGGTGCGGTGTACGCGGGAGCGGCCAGCGTGATCGGCAACTACACCCCTGTGCTGCTACCGCAACTGGTGCATCAGGAACGCTGCACGCACTTCTTTGGTGCTCCAGTGGCCTTTCTGTTCAGTGCCAAACTGCCCAACCTCGCGGAGTTTGACCTCAGCAGCATGAAGCGATGGGCCTATGGCGGGGCATCCATGTCCCGGGAACAGGTGGTGGCTGTGAAGAGCAGGCTAGGGTCGAACCTGGTGTGCGTGTATGGCCTGACCGAGGCGGGCCCCAACGGTACGCTTCTGACTATCTCGGAGCAGGATACCCACGCCGGCAGTATCGGTCGCCGCGGCACCGTCAACACCGAGGTGCGGATCGTACGGGTGGACGGTACCGATGTCGCACCGGGCGAGATCGGAGAGATCATCCTGCGCACCCCCTCCATGATGCAGGGGTACTGGCGCAACCCGGCGGCCACCGCCGAAACCCTCCGGGATGGTTGGGTTTGGACCGGTGATCTCGCCGTACATGATGAACAGGGCTATATGACTGTGGTAGACCGGAGGAAGGATATGATCATCTCCGGCGGCGTGAACGTCTATCCCCGGGAAGTTGAAGAGGTGCTGGCCCGGCATCCGGCAGTAGAGGAGTGCGCGGTCTTTGGCGTCGCCCACCCCGAGTGGGGTGAAAGCGTGGTGGCGGCGGTTGTGCTCCGGTCGGGCGTTACAGTGGCTTTGGCCGAACTGGAGGCACACTGCGCCCAACATTTGGCACGCTTCAAGGTGCCGCGGCATTTCCAGATACGTGCATCCCTGCTCCGTAACTCCAATGGCAAGATCCTCAAGCATGTCATGCGTGAGGAATTCGTTCAAGGCTGACCCCGCGTCTCCACAAGATGCTCCGGCAGCATGACAAGGATTACGATGCGAAGCGCCCTCCACCTCATGGTGCAGGGCACTTTGCGTTTCATTCGAATGCTCAAAGGGATAGTGGCAAGTTATTTAGAATATATTGACTGATTCTTACGGAGGAAGTCTTGGTGATGGGGGGTAGATGTATGCGGAGAGGTTTTATGGGATGGATCCTGTTCCTGATCATGCTCCTGGTTGCACAGCCGCTGGCTGCGGCCCGCAACGGGAGGGTGCCGGATCCCACGTCAGTGACGCGCAGCACCGGCGGCGTGTCTGTAATGGGAGCGAGCACATACGCTGGCACACCGGGCACCTGGTACCTCGGGGCCACGCCGCCCAACGTCGACTACAGCAAGCCCGTGCTGCTGTTCGTCCACGGCAAAGGCGGCTCCGCTCAGGACTGGTGGAGTAGCACCGTTTACCACGGCACGAACGACATGTACGCGTACGCCTACCAAAACGGCTATCGCACCGCCTTCGTCGACCTGTACCCCGACAAATCTATGTGGGACAACGGGTACCTGCTCAACAGCCTGATTGACCGGATCCGGAGCTACTTCGGTGTCTCCAAGCTTGCCATTGTGTCGCACTCCAAGGGCGGGGTGGACTCCAACGCCGCCTCCGTCCATTACGGCTCAGCGCCCAAGGTCAGCCGGGTGGTCACGCTGGGCACGCCGCACTGGGGTACACCCCTGGCCGACATGGCCTACTCCAGTTGGACCTGGTGGCTCGCTGCCCTGATGGGCCAACTGAACGACGCCACCTACGTAATGCAGACCGGGTACATGAACTACTTCCGCTCGATCACTGACGGGCGGGATCCTTCGGTGCCTTACTACACCATCTCCGGGTACAAGTGCGGCCCACTGTTCTCGGCGCTGTGGTATGGATGCGTCGCCATCAGCGGCGAGGATGACGGGGTAGTGCCAGTCTGGTCGGCCCGCAAGCCCGGCGGTATCCATCTGGTGGAGGGCTACTGGGACCATGATGAGATCCGGATGGGCAGCCGCACCTGGTCCTACTTCGCTCCGGTGATCCAGACGGCCGGCATCAACACCGGTGATGTCGCCTGGGCGGGACCCCTCTTGGCGGCGGCCGGGTCTCAGACTACGGATGCCAGGCGGGGGGGCACTCGCGGGGCAACTGCGGCTGCACCTGGCAATCTGATCCTGCGGGGCGGCGAGGCCCCAATAGGGCATACCTTCCCAGTGGAATCGGGTGCGCGCGGGGTTACATTCACTTTCTATGCCTCCAGCCCGGGCTTCACCGCCACGCTTTCCGGACCGGGAGGGGCCGCTTACACCGTGCAGGCCTCCGACCGGGTCTCCGCTGACCATGTCTTCGCCGGCGCCTGGGCGGGCAGCGTGACCGTAACCGCCCCCGCGGCCGGCGTCTGGTCGCTGTCGACCGCCGCCGGGTCAGGCCGGACCGGCTATCTCATGATCGCCAACCTGGACACGGACCTGACCGCCACGCTGGAGACCGGCGCCGATGTGGCGACGCCCGGAGCTCGGCTGGTGATCACCGTAGGCTTTGCCTCCGGCTCCGTGACCCCGGCGGCCAGCCGGGCGGAGGGCGCCGTTAGTTTCAGTGGGGAGATGCCCCACGCCCGCCCCGTCTTCATGGCCGCAGGCGGCATCCACCGGGCCACGGTGGATCTACCCGCCGCCAACGGCATCCACAGCGTCACCGTCACCCTGACTGGGACGCTCGCCGACGGTTCGGCCTTCGAGCGCACGCTGGTTCGCTCTTTTGCCGCCGTCGCCCCGGCCGACCGGGGGACCTGGAAGGGACGCCAGGTCAACTGAACACCCGCCTGTGCACCCGGCATGGGCGTACGGGCAAACCCACGACCCGAGGAAGACGACCTCGCCTACTGGTGAGGTCAAGGACTGGTCGAGTTGATATGACGCATCCCCACCCTATTTTTGGAGCGTGGATTCCGAGCGTGTCGCTGGACCATACTAGGTAGGACTACGATGGCCCAGGAGCGTGACACATGGCGTTCGTTGATGAATTCACCGAAGGTCCGTATACGAGTGACGAACTGGATCCCGGGCGTGAGGATTCCCCCACATACGTTCCGGAGCAACTACCACCGGTGCCGCCGCGTGCCCCTGTCCAGGCCCCGGCCGGGGGCCGCAAGAACGCCGCGCTTGAGAATCTGGAGTCTATGGGCACCACTCAGCTCCCGGCGCTGGTCAACAACGTCCACTGCCTGACGATCATCGGACAGGTGGAGGGTCACCTCACGCTGCCGCCCCAGAACAAGACGACCAAGTACGAGCATCTGATCCCGCAGTTGGTGGCCGTGGAGCAGAATCCTGAGATTGAAGGATTGCTGGTGGTGCTCAATACGGTGGGTGGCGATGTGGAGGCCGGGCTGGCGATCGCTGAACTGATCGCGAGCCTCTCCAAGCCATCCGTCTCGCTGGTGCTGGGGGGTGGCCATTCCATCGGCGGGCCGATTGCGGTCTCGACCACGTACTCCTACATCGCCAGTACAGCGACCATGACCATCCACCCAATCCGTCTCAGTGGATTGGTCATCGGGGTCCCACAGACATACGAGTATCTTGATAAGATGCAGGATCGCGTGATTCGGTTCGTGGTGGAGAATTCCAAGATTAGCGAGAAGCAGTACCGGGACCTGATGTTTCGCACGGGCGAACTGGCGCGGGATATCGGGACCGTGCTGGTCGGCCGAGATGCGGTCAAGTATGGTCTGATCGATGAGGTGGGCGGCCTGGCGCAGGCCGTGACCAAGCTGAAACAGCTGATGGAGAAGTCGGGGCGCGTGCCCGGCGGGGTGGTGCAGTGATGGATGTCGGGCCGGGCCTCCTGTGGACCGTGATGCCCGTGGACCTGGTTGTAGAAGGACTCTTCCCGACGCCAGCCCCGCGCCTGGAGATGCGGGTCGGGGGGCGCATCTTGCAAGTGATTCCGGGCGCCGGTGGCGCCGGCACCATCGAACGGTTAATCTCCACGGACCCGCGTGACTACCTCGACCCCGCGTGGCAGCCCGGGAGCCAGATTGCCCTCCGCCCATGAGATAAAGCAAGCGGTGGAGCAGGAATCGCTCCGCACCCGCCCGAATTTCAATTCGAACGGTGCGAAAAGGGGTGACGGAGCGTGGCCCTGTTGCTCAAGGACATTTACTCCCGGCTGCTGGAGGGGGGGCATAAGCTCACGCCGCAGCGC
>DAHVXO010000277.1 GCA_027356675.1 Symbiobacteriaceae bacterium
TGTTACTCACCCGTCCGCCGCTAACCCTTGCGGGTCCGCACGACTTGCATGTCTTAAGCACGCCGCCAGCGTTCGTCCTGAGCCAGGATCAAACTCTCCGAAGAATAGTTTGTTCGGCTCTGTTTTTTCGGTGCCTCGCGACACCACGCGGTCCGTCTCGCTTGGCTCTTTCCGATCTTTCCACTGTCTAGTTTTCAAGGTGCGAGGGGCTGAAACCACCGCCGTTTGAGAGGCGAGGTTATTATCTTACCACGCCGCCTTTGCTTCAGTCAACTGGAAGATTTCGCTTCTTTGTTGACTGCCACCCGTTTGCGGGGCAGGATATCATCTTATCAGCTGAGCCGTCGCCAGTCAACGGACTAGATTTTTCCGACGCTTCCACCAGGAAAGGCTATGGCATTGGGCATTGTAGCACATGGAATATTCTGATACAAGACGATCGCTTATGCCCAATGTGCATGGGCGGAGGAGTTTCCCCGCCCACTGTGCATCCATCTAACAGTACTTCAGCATACGGTCAATTGTGCGCTCCCGGCCGACCAGGTAAAGAGTCTCAAACAGGCCCGGGCTCGCCGTTCGCCCCGTAATGGCGACGCGAACCGGCTGAATGCTCTCCTTTGGCTTCATCCCCAAGGCGTCCATGTGGCCGCGAATAATCCGCTCGATCGCTGTCAGGTCCCAATCCACCGTCCGCAGGTCCTCGATCACCCGCCGGAAGAACGGCTTGACGGCATCCGTCAGAAACTTCTCAGCAGCCTGCGGGTCTACGGTGATCTCATCGAGCAAGAAGAAATCGACGTGCTCGGGGACTTCGGCCAGAGTCACAACTCGCTCCTGGACCTGGGATACCACAGCCTTAAACAATTCCCAGTTCGCCCGGGCCCGCTCCTCTGTATAGATGCCCGCCTGCTCCACGAACGGCAGAGCCAACTCCGCGAAGTCCTCCAGGCTCTTCCGGCGGATGTAGTTGCCATTCATCCAATTGAGCTTGTTCTTATCGAAGACCGACGGCGCCTTCGTCACCCGCTGGATGTCGAAGTCCTGGATGAGCTCCTCCCGGGTCAGGAACTCCCGGCCCGTCTCCGCACCGGGCGGGGTCCATCCCAGCAACGACATGAAGTTCATAAGTGCCTCGGGCAAATACCCCTGTTCCCGGTAGTCGCGAATCGCCGCCTCACCCTTGCGCTTGGAGAGCTTGCCCCGATCTTCATTCGTCATGTGACCCAGATGTCCGATGTGCGGAATGGGCAAATCAAGCGCCTGATAGATCAGCAGCTGGACCGGCGTATTCGGAATGTGCCCTTCGCCGCGCAGAATATGGGTGATGTTCATCGTGACGTCGTCAACGACAACGGCAAAGTTGTAGAGTGGAATGCCGTTACCGCGCATGATGATGAAATCACCGATCGAATCCGTCGGGAATTCGATGAAGCCGCGAACCAGGTCATCGTACCGGACCGTCTGGCCTCGGGGGACACGGAACCGGAGCACAAAAGACCGCCCTTCACCCTCAAACTGAGCCCGCTGCTCAGCAGTGAGATTCCGACACCGCCCCTTGTACTGGTAGGGCCGGTTCTGGCTCTGGGCCTCCTTGCGGTCTGCGTCCTCCTCATCCTTCGTGCAATAGCACTTGTAGACGTGGCCGCCCGCAAGCAGTCTATCGGCATAGGTGCGATAGAGTTCAAGCCGATGCATCTGCCGGTACGGCTCGTACGGCCCGCCGATGTCAGGGCCCTCGTCCCAGTCCATTCCGAGCCACTTCAGATCCTCAAAGATAACCTGCTCCCACTCCGCTTTCGACCGCTCCTGGTCGGTGTCTTCAAACCGCAGAATGAACTTCCCACCGACTCCACGGGCCCAGAGCCAGTTGAACAGTGCGGTATGTACGTTGCCGACATGAATTGGTCCCGTGGGGCTGGGCGCAATGCGAACACGAATGGTCATAATGGCGTCCCCTCTCACTGCGTGATGCCCAAATGCACAAAAAAACCCGTCCGGTTAGGGACGGGGGTTGTTCCCGCGGTACCACCCTAAGTTAGGTCAAGGACCTCCCTTGGCTCCCGGTATCGGAGGAGTGACCGTCCCGACCTACTCTCGTTCAGTCTGGAGGGCTCGAGGACCTCTTTGGCCAACTTGAGCGCCGGGTTGCACCAACCCCCGGCTCGCTGTGGCTTCAAGCCTAGCCTACTCGTTCCTGTCAACGCCTGTAAGATGTATCTTCTGCAGTATTGTACCCCGCGAAGGCTTAAAAATCAACTCACTAGCCAGTGAATGACCCCCAGGAAGCCCACTCCTGGTAACCCCAGGAGCCCGGTGACCACAGCGGAAACGGGATTGAGGGCCAAGTGAAGTCCGAATGGCCCACCGACCAGATTGAGTGCCCACAGCGCAAAGCCACCCACGATGCTGTGCCACAGGAGCCGAAAGGCGGCACTGAGTGGCGTGGCGAGCATCTGCAACCCAACAAGGAGCAATACGAGCCCCGCTGCGTACCAGAGCGCTGAAGTCACATCCATCCCTTACGCCTCCCGGTGCACCCGACCTTCACGGTGATCGCGTAGCCGGCGGAATAAGTACACATACTTGCGCTGAGCGGCCTCGAGGGAATAGATGGCGTGGTCCACCAATTCCGGATCACTAACCGTCTGAAAGTACTGCTGAGCCGCCTGCCATTCGCGGTGGGCCGCGTCGACTTCGGCGTGTAGCCACTGGTCAGCCTGTCCGGCCTCTCCCTGTACCTTGACGGATTCCCGTGTACCGAGTCCCTGCAGAACACTGGATAGGTTCACATTTAACCTCATCAGCGCCATCCCCCTGGAGGAAGAATATGCCTCCGAAACGTGCATATGCCTACCTCCAGTATTGCCTCCAACTATGGGTTTTTAATCAAAAGGGGCGCCGCTAGATTTCGCGGCGCCCTTCCAAGGCTTTGGCCAATGTCACTTCATCGGCATACTCAAGGTCGCCACCCATGGGGAGTCCGCGGGCGATGCGGGTCACCTTGACGCCCAG
The DNA here is from genome assembly GCA_027356675.1 of Symbiobacteriaceae bacterium. Next base: position 3,013 of record DAHVXO010000277.1, read on the forward strand.
TGGTTTGATATACCGGGCAATGTACATGGCCGTCGTCTCGCCTTCAGTGTTGGGGTTCGTGCACAGGATGACCTCGCGGACGGCGCCATCGCCCAGGCGGGCCATCAACTCCCGCGCTCGGATGTCGTCAATGCCGATACCTTCCATGGGATTTAGCGCCCCATGCAACACGTGGTACAGGCCCTTAAATTCGCGCGTCCGTTCCATCGCCACGACGTCACGCGGCTCTTGAACGACGCAGATCATGCTCCGATCGCGTGCGTGGTGGCTGCAGATTGCACAGGGATCCTGATCCGTAAGATTGCAGCAAACAGAGCAGTATCGCACCCGCTCGCGCGCATCCACAATTGCCGCGGCAATATTGTTCACAGCGTGCTTATCCATGTGCAGGAGGTGGAACGCGAGGCGCTGGGCGGTCTTGGGGCCGATCCCAGGTAGTTTGGTCAGTTCCTCGATGAGCCGGGCAATGGGTTCGGCGTAGTACATCGAGATTAGAAGAGGCCCGGGATGCGGGGCATTCCGCCCGGCATGAGCCGCTTCATCTCGGTTTCGGACATCTCTTCTGCCTTCTTCATCCCTTCGCTGATCGCAGCGAGGATCAGGTCCTGAAGCATCTCGATGTCTTCAGGATCAACGACCTCCTTCGATAGCGTCAGCGACTGGATTCGCCGGTCTCCTGTCACGACCACTTTCACCGCACCGCCACCCGCCGTTGCCTCGACAGTCATCTTGGCAACCTCTTCCTGCGCCTTCAGCATGTTCGCCTGCATCTTCTGGACTTGCTTTAGCATCTGGTTCATATTTCCGCCACCCGGAATCATCGTGAGCCCTCCTCTTCGACTTCCTCGACCAGTTCCTTCGGAAAGATGCTCTGCGCCAGGTCCACCAGCGACCGCTCTCCGGCCGGCTTATCGCTTGAGACCGCCACAGGGGCGGGAGCATCGGATTTTGCGGCAGGATGATTGGGACCGACGATGTGAAGCTCGACCCCGGACAGCCCAGCCTTTGAAAAGGCCTTCTCAATGATGGATTTATCCGCAGGTCGCGATAGCAGTCCTGCGAAGGTATCGTTGGTCGCCACAAGTGTGATGCTACTGCCCATGACCCGGCCAATCCGCAGTCCGCTCAGGAGCGGGTTCGTACTGGGACGGGTTCGCCGCACAAGGTCGAGGATTTGATCCCATACTGCCATCACCCGGGCTTCGCCCTCTGTCGAAGGCTGTGCGGGTGTCTCAGCCGCAGAACCTGCAGCGGCGGACTTTGTTGCCTCGACCACCGGTGGAGTACCCGCTGCAATGGTCTCCGCCACGTGGGAACGCTCGGTTACCGGCTGGGCCGGCGGCGGGGCGACCTTGCGGACAGGCGGTACCGCAGGGGCCTCCACAAGGACCTCGGACGAAGGGTTGCCGTACAAACCTACCATCCGGATGAGCCCCACCTCAACCAGCAGCCGCGGCGAAGTTGAAAGGCGCATGTCGCTCTCGACCTGGGCAAACACCTTGATGGACGCCAGCAACTGCTCCTGCTGGACGGCTGCAGCCCGCTGCTGTAAGGCCTCACGATAGTGCGCGGGCAAATCGAGCACAGCGTCAGTGGAACTTACCTTGGCGAGCAGCAGGTCGCGCATGTGGGCCAGGTAGTCGCGCACCAACTGCCGCAGGTCCTTGCCCTGCCGGACCAATTCATCGAGGAGCATGAGCGCACCGCCGATATCGCCCGTGGCCAAGGAAGTATCGAGGCGCAAAAACGTCTCCAGCGGAGCGGATCCAAGCACGTGCAGCGTGTCCTCCAGGGTGATCTGGCCTTCGGTCGTGTAAGCCATGACCTGGTCCAAAAGCGACAGGGCGTCGCGCATCCCACCCTCGGCCTGGCGCGCAATCGCACTCAGCGCCTCGACTGCAGCCTTCACCCTGTATGTGGCGCAAACGGCATTCAGCCGGTCCAGGATTTCCTGCAGCGAGAGCCGGTGATAGTCGAAACACTGGCACCGGGAGACAATCGTGACGGGGAGCTTATGCTTCTCCGTGGTGGCCAGCACGAACATGACGTGGTCCGGCGGCTCCTCCAAGGTCTTCAAGAGGGCGTTAAAGGCCGGTTCGGAGAGCATATGGACTTCATCGATGATGTAGACCTTGAGGCGCAGCTCAACGGGTGCATACTTGACCTTATCGCGCAGATCGCGGATTTCGTCGATGCCACGGTTGGAGGCGGCATCGATCTCGATAATGTCCATCGTCTCGCCGCTGATGATGCTCCGGCAGGCAACGCACTCGTTGCACGGTTCGCCGTCCTGCAAGTTCAGGCAGTTAACTGCCTTGGCTAGCAGTCGAGCGACGGTTGTTTTGCCGGTCCCGCGCGGCCCGGACAATAAGTAGGCATGGCTTATGCGTTTCTGGATCAGCGCGTTGCGAAGCGTTCGGGTGATGTGATGCTGCCCAACGACATCGGCGAACCGCTGCGGCCGGAATTCGCGGTACAGGGCAAGGTGAGCCATACAATCTCTCCTGCCAATTATGAGCTAGCCTTCTGTGTTCGACCCGATTCGCATGATTCCTTTTCACGAAACGCAGGAGCAGGCCTTCCAAAAAGGGAAGGGCCTGCTCCCGCAGCCGGCGTTTCCGAAGCTTGATGGCGGAGGGGGTGGGATTCGAACCCACGGTAGGCTTTCACCTACAGCAGTTTTCGAGACTGCCACCTTAAACCGCTCGGACACCCCTCCGAGTTGCTACGATGTCTGACGACGAGACTGAAAGAACGCTTTCATGACTTGGCTGCACGCAGTGGCGAGGACACCGCCTGTCACACCCAAACGATGGTTAAGCCCCGGGTTCTGGACAATCTCGGTGATTGATCGGTCCGCCCATCCCTTTGGATCCGTAGCACCGTAAACCAGATGCTCGATCCGGCTCTGCACCAGCGCCCCCGCACACATGGGGCAGGGCTCAATGGTCACATATAAAGTGCAACCTGAAAGCCGCCAGCCGCCCAGCACTTCGCCGGCCTGACGAATGGCAAGTACTTCGGCGTGGGCGGTGGCGTCGTGGGTGGATTCGCGCAAATTATGTGCCCTGGCGACCACTTCGCCCTCTCTCACCACAACTGCGCCGATGGGGACCTCCCCAAGCTGGGCGGCAATCTCAGCCTCGACGAGGGCCTGCCGCATAAAGTCTTCGTGTGTCATTGTCCGTCCACTCTTATGAAGTGCGCTCCTGAACGTACAAATGATGTTACCACGCTCACACGCCGTTGTGCAAGCCCACATAGGCACCGCCGGCGCGAATGTTGATGATGAGCCCTGAAAATCGACGTTAATTCAAGGAAGACCGTACAGACTGGCCAAAAATCCCGAAATTGATATTCGATTATAGGTACATGGGAACCGATTACTTTGATGTAGAGTATATTAGGGTGGTGTCATTAGATGCGACGAGTACTCATCGTTGCCACGTTGCTGAGCCTTCTCCTGGCCGGGTTCTCACCGGTGGCAACAGCTGCACCGCAGATTCTGCCTGAGCTGAGCTACAAGTTCTATCCGCTGAAAGACGTTGTCTTTGTGGACTTCCACAACCCGTATTTCGCACCGATTGACAGCATCGTCATCAACATGGTCATACGGGGAGGCACCGGCCGCAACCGAGTCATTGCCATTGGTCAGGCCCGTATGCCCGCTAATCTGGTCCTGATGCCTGGTGAACACACCAGTGCCCGCGTGCCCATCCGGGCACGGGTCATGCGGGACATTCCCCCGCTGGCCCAGTTCGAATTCCGCATCATTGGCAGGCAGTTGGACAGCACCGATGGTCCGCCCGATGTCGTTGTCCAGGACAGCGGAAACGGTATTTCGCTGGAGTTGAACCGTGATGCAAACAACGTGCCGTTTGTCATGGGGTTCATTACGCTAAATCCGTCAATTACCACGGATACCACGGCACAGGTGGAAATGGCCATCCTCACCTTCTACGATGAGAATCACAACGTGGTCTGGAGCGAGATCATGCCCATTAACGGCAAGCTCAAGAGTAATGATTCCTTGATGCTCTGGGGCAAGTACGAACAGGTGGGTATCTATCTGGTGCCGGATATCACAAGCGTCGAGACCAAGTTCGTCGTCGCGAAGGGAAACTAGCCAACAAGAGCGAACGGGCTGGTCCGGCAGGACCCGCCCGTTCTGTTGGCGGAGAGGGTGGGATTCGAACCCACGGTGGCTTTTAGACCACACTCGTTTTCAAGACGAGGGCCATAAACCGCTCGGCCACCTCTCCAGATTGGCCCAGATGTACCGCCATTCTTAGAGTTTACATGAGTCGCGATCGTGATGCAAGTGAACGCCCAACCCAGAAATACCAGGTCGTACAAACGAAAACCCCCGCCACGGGGGTTTTGTCGTCACCTTCAATTTCGGATGACGGAACAACCTGTAAAGGGCTGCAGAACCTCGGGCACCGTGACCGAACCATCCTCATTTTGATAGTTCTCGATCACGGCTGCCAGCGTGCGGCCGACCGCCAGTCCGGAGCCGTTGAGCGTATGCACAAACTCTGGCTTGCCGCTCTCCGACCGAAAGCGTATGTTGGCCCGCCTGGCCTGGAAGTCGCTCATATTCGAGCAGCTGGAGATCTCCACATAGCGACCGTAGCTCGGCATCCAGACTTCAAGATCGTACTTCTTATGCTGGCCGAACCCCATGTCGCCTGTGCACATCAGCAGCTTTCGGTATGGCAGGTTGAGCTTCTGGAGGATCTCCTCCGCGCTGCCAGTGATCTCTGCGAGCGCTTTGGCGCTATCGGCGGGATGCGTGAACTGGATCATCTCGACCTTCTCGAAGTGGTGCTGCCGGATGAGGCCCCGCGTATCGCGGCCCGCAGCCCCGGCTTCCGATCGGAAACAGCCGCTGTAGCCCGAATACTTGATGGGCAGCAGCTTTCCGTCCAGGATCTCTTCACGGTGCATGTTGATCAGAGGCACCTCAGCCGTCGAGCTCAGGAAGTAGTCGGTACCCTTCAGCTCAAACACGTCTTCCCGGAACTTCGGGAACTGCCCACTACCATAGTAGGTGGCCGTGTTCACAACAACGGGCGGCAGCACCTCGCGATAGCCATTGCGCTCGTGGTGGCTCAGAAAGAAGCTGACTAGCGACCTGCTGAGCTTGGCAACGCCACCCTTGATGAAGACAAAGCGCGAACCGGTGACCTTGCCGGCCCGTTCGAAATCGAGGCCGTCCAGTGCCGCACCGATGTCCCAGTGTGCCTTCGGAGTGAACGCAAACGACCTGGGCGTCCCCCAGCGCAGCACCTCGACGTTTTGCGTCTCATCCCGGCCGACGGGGGTGTCGTCGCTAGGGATATTCGGGAGTTGATACAACAGTGCCTGGAGGTCCTCTTCCACTTGGCGGGTGCGCTCGTCGAGGTCCTTGATGCGATCCCCGATGTCCCCCATCTCTGCGATGACGGCTGTCGCGTCCTGCCCTTGCTTCTTCAGAACCCCGACCTGGCGCGATACGTCATTGCGCCTGGCCTTCAGCGCCTCTACCTCGGTCAGGATCTGGCGCCGCTCCACATCTAGCGCCAAAAGGCGGTCGAGATCAACGTCGACCCCTTTGTTGACCAACGTCTGTCGGATAGTCTCCGGGTTGGTCCGCACGAATTTCAGGTCTAACATGGCTTCATCTCCCTCGGAGCAAGCGCTTCAGGTTGACTTCAAACGGCGGTAGGGCCACACCGGCCTCCGTGATGATTCCCGTAATATACTTTGCGGGGGTTACGTCGAACGCTGGATTGGCCACTGCGATTCCTTCGGGCGCAATGCGAATTCCGCCAATGTGGGTGACTTCTTCGCGATTGCGCTCTTCGATCTGAATCTCATCGCCGGTTGCGATTGCAAAATCGACTGTGCTTGAGGGCGCTACAATGTAAAATGGCAGGCCATGTTCTTTGGCCAGTACAGCGACGCCGTACGTTCCGATCTTGTTGGCGGTGTCCCCGTTGGCTGCGATGCGATCGGCACCTACCAGGCAGACCTGAATCTGACCCAGGCGCATCATATGGGCCGCCATGTTGTCCGTGATGAGGGTCGCCGGGATTCCGTACTCCACGCATTCCCAAGCGGTGAGCCGGGCGCCCTGGAGAACGGGGCGGGTCTCATCAACGTAAACATGGATCTGCTTGCCCTTTTCGTGGGCCATCCGTATGACTCCCAGGGCTGTCCCGTAATCGACGGTGGCAAGGGTGCCGGTGTTGCAGTGGGTCAAGACTCCCCAGCCATCCTGGATCAGCGCCTGACCATGCTCGGCCATGCGGATATTGATCGCCACGTCTTCATCAGCGAGTCCCTGTGCGAATCTTAACAGGGCTTCGGCCACCGCTGGCGGGTCGGCCGTGGAGAGAGACCGGGCGTAATCCATGGTCTTCGCGATGGCCCAGAACAGGTTGACTGCAGTGGGGCGGGTGGCCCGCAACGCGCTCGCCGCGTTCTCCATCTCCGTCCAGAAATCAGCGGTGGGTAATTGCTTGAACTCCAAGGCCGCCAGGGCAATCCCGCCGGCCGCGGCCACCCCGATGGCGGGGGCGCCACGGACGGCAAGGGTACGGATCGCTTCACCTACTGCGCGATAGTCCCGGCACTCAAAATGCACAAGTTCGATGGGCAACCGCCTTTGGTCAATGAGGCGGATGGCCCCGTGTAATAGTTCGATGGTGCGCAACTGTTGGCAGCTCCTCTCCGGCACGGGGGTGCTGTGACGGCTGCTGGTCAGTCCGGCACCCGGTGTGCTCCAAGCCGACGTTCGAAGTTCGCCAGTCTGCTTGTCAATCCCTTCCTCAAGCGGTAACAGCTTGTGGTAGGGAGACCATGCGGACGTCGATTTGCCCAGCCATATGGCGCAGCTCGTCCAGTCCCTCCGTAGTGAGGGGATCGTCGATCTGCATCACCATGACTGCCTCGCCCCGGACCGCCACGCGGCCCAGATGCATGCCGGCGATGTTGACATTGTACTTCCCCAGCGCGGTCCCAAGGCGGCCGACCATGCCTGGCTGGTCCGTGTGGCGGCTCACCAACATGTACCGGCTCGGCGCCATGTCGAAATGCAAGCCATCGACGGCGATGAACCGCAGCCCGCCGTCGCGCCGTAGCATTCCCGCGATTTGGTGCTCACCGTGTGTCCCCGCGATCCGCACTGTGATGACCGTCGCTTCAGTAGACAGGGCGCTAGCGGCCGTGGCGAGTCGGCTCCCGTTCGTCATTTCAACGAGCGGCGCGTGAGTGACAGACCGGTTCTCCAAAACCGTGATCCCACGGCGGCGGGCCAGGCCGGGGGCACTGATATAGTTGACGTGCTCACCAAGTTGGGCGCTGAGGATGCCCTTGAGGACCGTATTGGTGAGCAAGGCAGTGGGGTGCTTGGCGAGGTCGCCCGAATACGTGACCTCGACCGTATCCCAGTTGCCCACAAAGGCTTGGGCCAGGAAGGACCCCAGGGACTCGGCAAGGGGTAGATGCTGGATCAGGGCCTGAGCCTCATCCCGGGGAACCTGGGGCAGGTTGACGGCTTCCGGGACCAGTTCGCCGCGCAACACGCGGAGGACGTATTGGGCGACATAGGTACCGTTGGCCTCCTGCGCCTCAACCGTGGAGGCCGACAGGTGCGGCGTGACGACCACATTGGGCAGCTCAAAGAGTGGACTGGCCGTGCACGGTTCGGTCGCAAAGACGTCGAGGGCAGCGCCGCCAAGCTTGCGAGTCTTCAAGGCTTCGTAAAGGGCCTCTTCATCCACCATGCCTCCGCGAGCGCAGTTGATGATCCGTGCGCTGGGCTTCATGAGCGCCAACTCTGTTGCCTTGAGCAGTTTGGCTGAGTCCTTGGTTTTCGCCGCGTGGATGGAGAGGAAATCCACCTGGGGTAACATCTGTACGATCTCGGGCACCATGGTCACCCCAAGCTGCTCCGCCCGGCCGGCCGGAACGAAGGGGTCGAAGGCCAACACCTTCATGCCGAACGCCCGAGCCCGCGCCGCCACTTCACTGCCGATGCGACCCAGCCCGATAATGCCCAGGGTCTTGTTGAAGAGTTCGGTGCCCACGTACGTCTTGCGGTCCCACCGACCCTCGGCGGCCAGAGCCCGGTGCGCCTGGGGGATGTGGCGAGCCAGGGCGATGAGCAGACCGAAGGCGTGCTCAGCCGTGGACAGCGTGTTTGCCCCCGGCACGTTGACCACGACGACACCCCGCTCCGTTGCGGCCTCAACATCAATGTTGTCGACGCCGACGCCAGCCCGTCCGACAACCTTCAACTGGGTTCCACGAGCTAGTACTTCAGCCGTTACCCTGGTCTCGGAACGCGTGATCAACGCATCATACTGGGGGATTATCTCCAGCAGTTCTGCGGGCGATACCTTCTTGACGTCGACCTCATATTCAGCCTGCAGCAGGCGAATGCCCGCGTCCGAAATCGCTTCTGATACCAGGACCTTCATGGTGTTGGTTCCTCCCGTGGTCTTTGTTTGATGGTCCGGTTAGCCGCGCAGGGTCGTAAGCCACACCTGTTGGGCCGCACCCACCGCGGCTCCGGGCTGCACCTCGCCGCCGTGCAGAGCGACGGCCATCTCGGTGGCAGCGAGCGCCTGGAGAACGTCATTGGGTGTGACATACCCCAGATGGCCGATGCGGAAGATGATCTTGTCCAGGTCGCCCTGGCCCCCAGCGATTTGGACGCCCAGCCGCTCACGGGCGATCTTGCGAAGCACCTTGGGCTCAAAGGGTGCCTTGACGGCGGTGACCGAGTTGCTGGCGGTGCGCTCATTGCCTGCCAATAGTTCAAGGCCCATGGCCTTGATTCCGGCCCGGCACATCTCCCCCATCAGGCGGTGCCGCGCCCAAGCGCCTTCGACCGTCTCAGCCTTGATCATCCGGAGCGCGGTCTGCAGCGCATAGAAGAGCGAGATAGCGGGGGTATAGGGTGTCTGCTTGTTGAGGTAGCTCTTGTGAACTGCCCGCAGGTCCCAATAGAACCGGGGCATGGTGTTCGTATCGGCCAAAGCCCGGGCCCGCTCGCTAAAGGTGATGATCGACAGGCCAGGCGGGCACATGAGGGCCTTCTGGGCACCGGTTAGCACCACGTCCAGTCCCCAGGCATCCGTCTCCAGCGGCAGGGCCCCAAGGCCGCTGACACTGTCCACCATGACCAGTGCGCCGTGTGCACGGACGACCTGTGCGATCGCCGGTACATTGTTGGTGACGCCGGTGCTTGTTTCGTTGTGCTGAAAGAGAACAGCCTTAATCTGTTTGGCGGTATCCTGCGCCAGACGCTCAGCAATCGCGGCCGGATCGGCAGCCTGTCCAGGTGCGAAAACCATGCGCTCGACCTTAAAACCGAGCGCCGTCGCAGTCTTTAACCAGCGCTCGCCAAAGTCGCCAATCGTTACACTCAGGACGGTGTCGCCGGGGTTCAGGGTGTTGACCAGGGCGGCCTCCCAGCCGCCACTGCCGGCACCAGGGAACACATATACCGGCTGAGTCGTCCGGAAAACATATTGCAGGTTCGCCGACAC